>NZ_JAWOAI010000180.1:0-17603 GCF_033194735.1 Streptomyces sp. W16 | reverse complement strand
CGACCGCCGACCGCCGACCGCCGACCGCCGACCGCCGACCGCCGGCAGGACGGCAACCGGCAGCAGCGCGGGCGGCCGGCGGAGTGTGGTCGGAGGAAGCAGCCTCATGTTCTGTTCGACGTGTCGCCGCCGCGGTGGTCGCGAGTGAGGCAGGTGCGTCACTCGGTGCTGCGCAGGGCGAGCCAGGTCTCGCGGCCTACGATGCCGTCGGCGTCGAGCAGCTTGTCGCTCTGGAAGCTACGCACCGCCGACTCGGTTCCGGCACCGAAGTCGCCGTCCACGCCTGCGCTCCCGACGCCGTATCCGCGCTTCGTCAGCATGCACTGCACCTGCAGCACACGTTTGCCGCTGTCTCCCAGGCGCGTGCGTCCGTTGCCGCGGTAGTACGTGCAGTCCGAGATCCAGGCCGGGGTCGCGGGCCCGGTGGTGGACGGACTGCTCGGGGACGCGGAGGGAGTCGCGTCGGCCGAGGCGCTGGGATCGGCATCGGGCGCGGAGGGAGTGCCGTGCGCCGCCGGTGCGGCGGAGCCGGAGTCCTCGGGGTGCGTGGCCGCGCCGTTCGGGTTCGCGGCTCCGTCGGCGTTCTTGCCGGAGGCAGCCCTCGGGTCCGAGGCCCCGGGCGTCGACGAGAAGGCGGTGTCGCCGGGCACGGTGCGGCCGGTCGTCGTAGCGGACCCCGGGGCGGAGGCGGCGGGCGGGGCGTCGTGGTGACTGAGCACGAAGACCCCCGCGGCCACCGCGCAGACGGCGATGCCCGCGGCGACGGCCCGTACCGACTTCTTCCGTGCCCAGGTGCGGACTTTGCTCTCCTGGGAGCGTGCCGCTGGTGTGCCGGAGGCAGCGTCGGCGGCCACCACCGGTGGTTCGATAACGGGCGGACCAGGTCGGCCGTCCTGCCCGGCCGGTGCCGGTGCCGGTGCCGGCGGCAGCGCCATCGGGCGTTCGTCCTGAGGCCGTAATCGGGCCTGCGATGCGACGGGGAGGCGGTACAGCACCTCGTACGCCCGCTGCCGGGCCAGCAGTTGGCCGGCCAGTGGTTCGGGCCACCCGGTCGTTCCGGGTCGCTCTCCGGCCGTGTCGATCAAGTCCTGCCCTGTGGGGCGCCGTTCGGGCTCCTTGGCCAGGCAGGCGGTCAGCAGCGAGCCGAGCGCCGCGTCCGCCGCCGAGATCTCGGCGATCAGCTCAGCGTCCGGCTCCTCGAACGCCACCCGGTGCATCACGTCGACCCCCGTACCGTCGCCGAACGGGGCACGCCCCGCCGCCGCGTACACCAGCGTCCCGGCGAGTGAGAACACGTCCGACGCCGTGTCGGATCTGCCGGTCCTCAAGTGTTCCGGCGACATGTAGGCCGGAGTTCCCACCCGTATGCCGGTGCCGGTGATCGTGCTGGCGTCCATGGCCTTCGAGATGCCGAAGTCGATCACATGCGCGCCCCCGACGGACAACAGCACGTTGGACGGTTTGAGATCCCGGTGCACGATCCCCGCGGCGGCGAGGTCGGCCAGCGCCTGCCCCAGCTCCGCCACCAGACGCCATACCGCGGCCGTCTCCAGGGCGCCGTGCTCACGTACGGCATGCGCCAGATCGAGCGCCGGCAGGTACTCGGTGGCCATCCACAGCAACTCGTCTTGGAAGCCCGTGCCGCAGAGTCTCGGTGTGTGCGACGTGCTGACACGTTCGTGCACCGACGCCTCACGCTCGAACCGGCGCCGGAAGCCGGGATCGTCCGCGTACTCCGGCCTGATCACCTTCACCGCGGCCAGACCGGGGCCGCCGTCCGCGGGACGTGCGAGGTAGACCCGCCCCATACCGCCGCTGCCGAGCAGGGCCAGCGGCACATGGGGACCGATGCGATCCGGGTCGCCGAGGCGCAGGGGCGAGGCACCGGTCTGCCGCAGCGCGGTGGCCTCGTTCGTCGCCAGGTCTGGTGGCCGCGGGCGCTGTTCTGACACGGATCCCCCGAAGTGATGTGCGCCGTACGTCAGTTCGGCCCCAAGGATTGACGAGGCTATCCGAGCTGTGGCGTCCGTTCAGGGTTTCCCTCACTTCCGTTCCACCGGAGGGCTGCTCGGGCTTGCGTCCCGGCAAGTGGTGTACGGGCTGATGGCGGGGATGCGGACGACCCAGCCGGCGAAGATGAAGCCGGAGTCACGCTCAGGTTCCTGGTGTTACCCGTTGTGTTCAGCAGCGGCTGCCGGGGGCCGGTCACAGGTCGGCCCGACGTGGTCCGTGCGGGCTTGGCCGAGGATGCCTTCTGCCGCGGCGGGTTCCGGTCGGGGCGCGAGTCCCTTCCGGTGAACGTCGTAGGACGTCGCCCGACAGGAGACACCGTGGAGTCTGATTCGGAAGTCCTCCGGCGTCGCAGTCCAGGCGCCGACTCCGCTGATGGGAGGGGCACTTGGACGCTTCGACGTCGGAGTCGCGGCGGAGAGACCGCCTGAGGGAACCGCGGAACTCGTCCGCCGTTCCCCTGTCGGCCGTCCCCTGCGGCGGTCGGTCGGTGGCTGCTACTTCAGACCGATCGTGGCGCAGGCCGCCGCGTACTTCGCGGTGCAGATTTCCTTGACGGTGTAGATGCCGTCCGCGATCACCGTGTCCTTGATGTTGTCCTTCGTGAGGGAGATCACCGGCACCAGCATCGTGGGGATCTTCTTCTCGGTGGGGCTGTCGGCCGTGTCGCGGGTGAGCGAGTCGAACTGGATGTCGCGGCCCTGGACCTTGTACACCGCCATCTCCGCGGCGCGGGTGGCCTCTTCAGGGAACGGCTTGTACGCCGTCATGTACTGCTCGCCCGAGATGATCCGCTGCACCGCGTCCAGGTTCGCGTCCTGGCCGGTCACCGGCGGGATCTTGGTGGCGCCCGCGTCCTTCAGCGCCTTGATGACGGCGCCCGCCAGGCCGTCGTTGGCCGCGTAGACGGCGGCGATGTTGTCGAGGCCGACGGCCTTGATCGCCTTCTTCATGTTCGCCTCGGCAACTGCCGGGGACCATTTGGCGGTGTCGTATTCCTTGGCTATCCGGACGTTGTTCTGCAGTTCGCCGAGGGCCCCCTCCTTGAACTTCGCGTAGTTCGTGTCCGCGGGGTCGCCGTTGATCATGACGATCTTGCGGGATGCCGCCTTGCTGCCGAGCGCCGTGATGATGGCGCGGGCCTGGATCTCGCCGACGAGTTCGTTGTCGTGCGAGACGTACGCGTCGATCGGGCCCTCTGCGAGCCGGTCGTAGGCGATGACGGGGATGCCGGCGTCCTTCGCCTTCTGTACGTCCGGCGCGATGGCCTTGGCGTCCAGCGCGTCCACCAGGATGACGTCGACCTTCTGGTCCACCATCTGCTGGAACTGCCGGCTCTGCTTGTCCTGGCTCGCCTCGGCGTTGGCGTAGACGACCTTGCCCTTGCCGTGTGTGAGGGCGGCGACCTCCTTCGTGATGACGGGGTGGTCGAAGGCCTCGAAGCGCGCGGTGTCCTTGTCGGGCAGGAGCAGTCCCACCGTGATGTCGTCGCCCTTCTTGGGGGATGCGGAGCTGTCGCTTCCGCCGACTCCGTCGATGACACCGCACGCGGTGAGTGCCAGCGCGGACACGGAGGCGGTCAGGGCTGTCGCGAGATGACGCACGGGGATTCCACAAAGGGCGGGAGCGCTCACGTGTGGCGCCTTTCGAGTGCGGGGGAGCGGGTGGGGGGCTTTCGGCGGTCGTTGACGTCAGGTGGGGAGTACTGCCGGGCAGGGGGATGTGGCCCATGCGCCTGCGGGGGCAGGAAGGCTCCGATACGGCCTCCGCGACCGGGAGGGGCTCCTTCGCCTGTGTGATTCCTGTCTCCGCCCGTCACCGTCGCACTTCCTTGATGTGGACGGGGTGGTGATCGCGGAGAGAGATTGTGGCGGCTTCGGCGGCCCGGTTTGATTCGGCCGCGTCCGTGAGGGTGGGGGCGGAAGGACGATCGCCGTGGACGACCTCGGTGAAGGCGGTGAGTTGGGCGCGGAAGGCGTGCGCGAAGCGGTTCGTGGAGAAGGCGTGGGGGACACCCGGGGGGAAGGTCGTGTCGGGCTCGACGCGTGGTGGGGCAGCTTGCCCTTGAGCCCGTCGGCGTCGCTGTCGGCCGCTACGGATCCGGACTCAACTCGCTCCGTGCGCGAGCGAGGAAGTCGGCGTGGGCGCACTGGTACGCCTGGCTGGGATCGGGTAGCGCCGACGCAATGGCCTCGGCCTCCGCGATGACCTCGTCGGGGCCTTCCAGCCGCAGGACGTTCAGCGCTTCGTCGACGGCGAGCAGAGCGGCGTCGCGGACATCGCGCAAGGCGGTCGAGGTGGGGGTCGCCGCCCACGCCAGGACAGCTCGACGGGCTTGGTCGGTCCGGCCGAGGAAACCCACGTACGCGGTTCGGCGAACCCCGCGCTGCGCGGCGGCGGCTTGTGCGCGCAACGTCTCGCGCATCACCTCCAGTTGGGCCTCGGCCTGTTTCAGTACCGAGTTCCAGGCCACGTCGGCCTGCCGTAGAGCGGCGTTCCAAGCCGCGTCCGCCTGCCGCTGGGCTCCCTCCCTCGCGGCGTCGGCCTGTCGGCGGGCCGCCAGGACACCGAAATACCCGGTGACCGCGCTGCCGCTCAGGGCAGCGGCGGCTGCCACAAGTGCCGTCGTCCAGTCGCTCACGGCTCGAATGTCCCCGTTGCGGGCTCGCTCGACACGCATGGCGTCAACCGGCATATCCGCCATGCCATTTGGGGATGAGTTCGGGGCGCCTTTTCCATGAGGGAGTCGGTTTGGCATCACCACCGGATCCACCGGATGACGTCGGTCCCGAGAATTCACCCGAGTTACCGCAGTTGCCGGACCCGCGACGCGAGGAGCGGGAAAGAGGGCGGGTGGGGCGAGCGGTACGTGAGTACACGGATCCGTTCGCCCTGGAGGTGCACCAGGCCATCGACATCCCGCCGACCGGCCTTCAGCCCTCGCTGCCCGTGCTGACGGTGTACGTGTCACGTGACCACGACCGGACACTGCGTCGCATCGTGGACGAGGTGATCGCCGGCACGAGTCGCATGGCGATCCTTGTCGGTGGATCGTCCACGGGGAAGACACGGGCGTGCTGGGAGGCAGTCCAACTGCTGCCGGACAACTGGCGGTTGTGGCACCCCATCGATCCGGGACGCCCCGAGGCGGCTCTCGCGGACCTGGGGCGTGTCGGGGCGCACACGGTGGTGTGGCTCAATGAGGCCCAGCACTACCTGCTGACCTCACCGAGCGACCCCGGCGAGCGGATCACCGCGGGCCTGCGCGAACTACTGCGAGAACCGCGGCGCGCGCCGGTACTCGTACTGGCGACGATCTGGCCGGAGTACTGGGCCAGGATCGCCGTCACTCCGCCGCCGGGCGAACCCGATCCGCACGCACAGGCCCGTGCGCTGTGCGAGGGCCACGAGGTACCGGTTCCCCCGTCGTTCACAAGCAGGGAACTGGCCGTCACACGGGGTGCCGCGGCGAGTGACCCTCGGCTGGCGTCCGCTGTCCAGTACGCGGAGCACGGACAGATCACCCAGTACCTGGCCGGCGGTCCGGCTCTGCTGCGGCGTTACCGGGCTGCTCCCGACGCCGCGAGGGCGTTGATCGAAGCGGCCATGGACGCCCGTCGGGTCGGGCACGGCCGTGTCCTGCCGCACTCCCTGCTGGCCGCGGCCGTCGAGGGCTATCTCAACGAACCGCAGTGGGACCTGCTTCCTGCGGACTGGTTCGAGCAGGGTTTGGCCTACTGCACCTCCCCGTGCGGTGGCACGCCCGGCCCGCTCGTCCGGGTGCGCCCGCGTTCCACCGAGCCCCCCGCCGCGGAGCCCGCGTACCGACTCGCGGATTATCTGGAGCAGTACGGGCGCAGGACACGCAGGGTCACGCGAGCACCGACGGCACTGTGGAACGCCCTCATCGAGCACGCCCGGCCCGTCGACGTCACCAGGATTGCCCAGGCGGCCCAGACCCGCGGCTTCCTCAAGGTCGCCATGCGCCTCTACGCCAACGCCGTGCCCGCGGGCGACAGTACCGCCCTGTGCTTGGGGGCCCGGTTGCTGCGGAAGGCCGAACGCTACGAGGAGGCGATCACCTGGTATCAGCGCGCCGCAGAGGCCGGCGCGCCCTCCGCCCTTCGCCGGGCCGCGGGACTCATGGAAGCGATCGGCCGAGGAGAGGAAGCGATCCGCTGGCTGCGGACCCGGGCGGACCCGGGCGGAGGCGGGTGATCCTTCGGCGCTCCCACAAGTGGCCGAAGCGTTGGAAAGAGCGGGCCGGGAGGATGAAGCGGTCACCTATTACAAAGCGGCCGCCGAGAACGACGACAACCATGCTCTTTGGCGTGCCGTCGACCTTCTGGAGAGGGCGGGGCGAACTGAAGAAGCCACTGCCTGGTTGCGTGTTCGCGTGCGATCCGGAGACTCCGCCGCTGTCATCCGCCTGGACGAGGTACTGGAGAAGGCCGGGCGCGACGCCGAGGCCATCGCCTGCCTGCGAGCCCGGGCGGAGACGGGTGACGTGGATGCCCTGTGGCGAGCGGCCAACATGCTGGAGAACGCGGGCCGGAACGACGAGGCGATCACCTGGTTGCACAGCCGCGCCCGGGCTGGTCAACCCGCTGCTCTACGGCTCGTGGAAAGACTGGTGGGCAGGTCGGCGAAGCCGGCGCGAGCCGAGCCGGGCAAGGAACTCCACCGATCCCGTCCTCACCCCGACAACCAGAACGCGGTACGAGCAACCGCTGAAGCCATGGAGTCCGAGGGGCGGATCGAGGAAGCGGTTTCCCGCTACCAACACCTTGCCGAAGCAGACGGCAGCCCAGCCCTGCGGCGGACGATCGCCAACCTCCTGAAGCGGGACGGGCAGCCGGACCAGGCCATTGTCTGGTATCGGCATGCGGTGGAGAGCGGAGACGCCTACGCCATCTCCGAGGTGGCCGACCTCATGGCGGAGACGGGCCGCCGTGACGAGGCCCTCACCTGGCTGCGAGGGTTCGCTGTGACAGACGCCCCCCTGGCTCTCCGGCAGGCCGCCCAGGCGCTGGAGAAACTGGGGCGGCCGGACGAGGCGGCGTCCTTGCTGTTGGCCCGGGCCGGAGCGAGGGACGGTTCCGTACTCCTGCACGCCGCGGAGATCCTGGAGCGAGCAGGGCGGGCGCATGAGGCCATCACCACCTATCAGCGCGCCGCCGAGGCGGGGAACATCTACGCCCTACGGCACTCCGCCGCCCTTCTCCAGAACGTGGGCCGCTCCGATGAGGCGCTGACCTGGCTGTGGGAGCGCGTCGAGGCGGGAGACATCCGAGCCGTGAGGCCCGGAGTCTCCATTCTCCTGAGCGTCGGACGGGTTGACGAGGCGATCGTCTGGTACCAGCTTTCCGCTGAGGTCGGAGACACGCGTGCCTTGTGGAGAGTCGGCAACCTCCTGGAACAGACCGCCCGCAAGGAGGAGAGAACACGGCTGTGGCGGTTTGGCTGGAGCCCCGACGGAACCGTCGCAGAGCCCTGGGAGGCCCCGGTTCTCCGAGCGGCCGGCGGCGGGCGCTCACGGTGATCCGTCGTCACTCGGCAACCGAGTCCTCCTTCCGCCACCTCCACCGCCAGAGCGCGTCGGCCCGATGGTCGTCTACGAAGCCGTCACCGAGTGGCCCCACCCGCTCGATCGCCTCCGCGGTACGCGGGTCGTCCCGCACGGCGAGACCGTAGGCGGCCTCCAGACGAACGAGGTGGTTGTCCTCGCCGAGCAATACGGCCAGGGCGTCGGCGACGGCGGGCGTACGGTCCGGGGAACCGGCCAGTGCCACCGCGGCCTCACCCCGCACATCGGCATCCGGTGACTCGGCCAGCGACAGCAGCGCCCGGGTGATCTCCGGGAGAAGGTCGCCGTCCCGCATGCTCGCCTCGCATGCCTTGAGCCGCACTCCGGCGTCCGGGTCGCGCAGCAGGGTGCGCAGGGCGGCCCTGGCCGCGGGTGTGCGGGGAAGGTATTCCGTGCAGAGGGCATAGGGTACTTCGCGGCGTACGCGCGGGTCGGGATGGTCGGCGTGGCGAAGGCCGATGGCCTCCTGGCCCGGATGGTCGCGGTTGGTGAAGGCGTCGAGCACCTTTGCGAGCATCTCGCCGTCCGTTTCCTCCGCCGCCCACGCGGCCAGGAGTTCGCCCTCCTTCTTCTCGTAGTAGGGACTGGTGTCGAGAAGCCCCCGCGTCCACAGGTAATCCACTACGAACCGGCGATGCGCCCGGTCCGGGTCGTGACGCTGGGCCACCACCGCGGACCAGGTCTCGAAGCTGCGGCGCTGGCTGAGGATCCAGCAGACCGTGGACCAGTCCACATGCTCCTCGTCCGGCTGCCGCATAGCGCGGGCGATCAGTTCGTCGACGGGGGTCAGAACACGGAAGGCCCACTCCAACGCGGTCAGAACGGCGCCGTGCCCAGCCCGCACGACGAGGCCGCCGAGCGTGACCTGATCGACCCACTCGTACTCGCCGTCCTGAACTCGGACCGTCGCGGCCGGACCCGATGCGCCCGTCCTGCGCCGCAGTTCCTCTACCGCGCCCGTCTCGTACCAGTCCCGGGCCAGGGCGAGCAGCCCTTCACGGGCGGCTTCCGAAAGGCGCAGCCGGGGCTCCTTGCCCAGCACCGCCGAGAAAACCGCCGGAGAGCCACCGTCGACGGCGCGCCACAGTGGCGTGGTCCCGTCCGGCAACACCCGGTCAGGATCCGCACCGCCCTCCACCAACGCCTCGGCCACCGGAGCGTCGTAAACCGCCACGGCCCCGCACAGCACCGGCAGCCCGTCCGCGTCCACCGCGTCCGGATCCGCGCCCTTATCCACCAGATCCCGCACCGCCTGAGCGTCCCCCGCCCGGACCGCCGACCTCAGCCGACTGTCGAATCCCGTCTCGTCCACGTCTCTGTCCCCCGTCTCGCATCTCATCGCCGGCCCGCCGAGGAGAGCACACAAGTTGCACTGCCAGTCACGTGAGGCGCGTTTCCCCGAAGGCCGACACCACTAAATAGCACCCCACCGGTCACATTCTCAAAAGGCAGTCCAGGTGGCCAGGGAGAACCGCGAGCTGACGAGTTCGGCCGGGAACGGCGCCACGCCCTTGGGGGCGTGCTCGCCTGAGCCGCGCCCCGCTTTGTGGAGGCTCTGGATGATGCGCCCCCATGTGGCGCACCGGACAGACATCCCGCCAGGCGACTTCTAACAAAATTATCATCGAAATTGTTAACAATCCTGGCTCTGGACCGACAGTCTGGGACGCGACCGAGCCGCACAGCCCGACCTGCCCGCGATGCCGCCAAGACGGTGGGCACGTACGGCTGTGACCACGCATTCCGCTGTACAAGGAGGTCTACGGGTGGACGTCAACCGCAGAACTGTGATCCGGAGCGCCACGGGCGTCGCAGCCATGGCCGCGTTCGGAGTCGCCGAGGGCACGGCAGGCACGGCTTTCGCCGACACCTCGTCATCGGGCAGTTCGCTGAGCACGTCCTCGGCGTACTCGCTGGAGTTCGATTCCACCGCCTGGTCGTACGACGCGACCAACGACGTTTACTACCAGATCGGGAAGGTGTACGTCGCCAACCCGGCCTCGACGGACTACGAGAACCTGTCGATCTACGTGCCGGGCGCCTACCTGACGGCCACCGCGAACAGCGACGGGACCACGTACACCGCGACGGCCAACCCGAAGGGCACCGTCGGCACGTACTCGGGACGCACGGCGCCGATCGTGATCCCGGTCAACACCCCCGGCTACGCCCAGCAGGCACCGGCCACGTCCTACAGCTACACCAGCGTGTCGGAGTACCTGGAGGCCGGGCTCGTCTACGTCTGGCCGGGCCTGCGCGGCCGGGACAGCTCGACCAGCACCCGCTCCGACGCCGCCCCCTGGGGCGTGACCGACCTCAAGGCCGCGGTCCGGTTCCTCCGGTACAACCGGAGCGTCCTGCCCGGCAGCACGGACGACATCGTCCTGTTCGGCATGAGCGGCGGCGGCGCCCAGGACACCGTGGCGGGCACGTCCGGTGACAGCCCCCTGTACGAGCCGTACCTGCGCACGATCGGTGCGGCGATGGAGGACGCCAAGGGCCGGCCGCTGAGCGACGCGGTCGCCGGCGTCATGGCCTGGTGCCCGATCACCAACCTCGCCGAGGCCAACCTGTCCTACGAGTGGAACATGGGCCAGTTCGCCTCGACCGGCACGCGCGCGTCCGGCACGTGGAGCAGCGCCTACTCGGCGGACCTCGCGAAGGCCTGGCCCAAGTACCTCAACCGCCTGGGGTTGCGCGACGAGCACGGCAGGCGCCTTGAGCTGACCGAGTCCAGCAGCGGCACCTACCTGGCCGGCAGCTACTACGACCACCTGATCGAGGTGATCACCACCTCGCTGAACCACTTCCTGTCGGACAACACCTTCCCGTACACCATCACGACCCAGGGCGGCCCGCCCGGATCGGGCCAGACGGGGACCTCGACCACGTACGAGACGGTCGCCGACTACATCGCCTACCTCAACACCAGCAGCACCTGGGTCACCTACGACGCCACGACCAACACCGCCACGGTGTCCGGCCTCGAAGGCTTCGTCAACAGCCAGAAGACCGGGAACAAGCCGGTCGGCGCGTTCGACGGGTACTCCCGCGGGCAGGGCGAGAACAGCGTCTTCGCGATGGGGCTGGGCGTCCCGTCGCACTTCGCGCCGCTCACCCGTGACGTCATCAAGGCGAACGAGACGACGTACGCCACGTACTCCGACTGGAACACCGACTACGGCGTCTCGGCGTACGACAGCGACTTCGCGAAGAAGGACAGCGTAGGCAAGGACATGGCCTGGCGGGGCGACGCGTACAACCCGCTGTACTTCCTCTCGCCGGCCTTCGCCGGTTACCGCCAGTCGCAGGTGGCACGCCACTGGCGCATCCGCACCGGCATCATGCAGGGCGACACGGCCAACTCGACCGAGATCAACCTCCAGTTGGCCCTGCGGAACTACGGCATCCGCGACGTCGACTTTGCCACGGTGTGGGCCTTGGGACACACCATGGCCGAGCGCACCGGTGGCGCGACGGCGAACTTCATCAGCTGGGTGGAGTCCGTCGTCAAGAAGTGATCGTCCCTTCGCACAGCCCGGGTGCCTGACCGACGAGCGTCGATCGGGCACCCGGATCCCGGCAGCACGACCCGGCCGCATGCTGTCGGCGGCGGTGCTGTCAGGCCGTGTGCCGCACTCCGGCCAGGACCACGTCCGTGATCCTTTCCGCCTAGGCGCGGGTGAAGGGGTGCAGGCCGCGGCTGACGTACAGGTGCACCGGACCGGTCAGCATTTCCGCGAGGAAGTAGCCGTCGACCGGGGGCAGTTCACCGCGCGCCACGGCATGGTCCACGACCTGCTGAAGGCCGGCCAGACGCCGCTCGAAGATCTGATTGACCAGCTGGGCGACCTCGGGGTTCTCCCGCGCGGACTGGACGGCGCGCTGCACGGCACGGCCGGTCGTCGTGGACAACAGCCCGGCCGGCGCCGACAGATAGTCGACCAGATCGTGGCGCAGGTCTCCGGTGTCTTCCAGCTCCGCCGAGCCCGCGTACCGGAGCAGTGCCGCGTTCACGAGATCCTCGCGGTCGGGCCAGTTGCGGTAGACGCTCGTCCTGTGCACTTCAACCTGCCCGCCGAAGCCCGAGCCGACCGGACCAGCCACCTGTACGACTACCCCGGCCACCTGGCGAGCATCGCCCGCTGCAGGAACAGGGCGTTCGCGGTGTTCCTCTTCCGCTCCGGGCCCCTCGACCACGACCACCGCGACCTCGATGCCCAGAAGAGGATCCTCCTGGACGCCTTCGCGGGACACGCCGAGTGGAAGATCCCGCAGCTGCTCGACGCGGTCCGGTGATCACACGGTGGCGTTCGAGCGCTACGAGCAACGCCAGCGCCCCTACGTCGAGTTCGCCCGGAACAGCGTCACGGACGGCGGCGAACCCACCGTGCCCTCCACCCGGGAAGCGATCGACACCCACGACGCGAGGCTCCAGGCCGTCACCACCTGAGGGGGACGGCTGACGTGTGTCGGATGTGGGCCGTGATTCACCGATGAGTTCCGCCGGCCGGGCCGGTCTACAAGGACGTACACCATCGAGCCACTGACCGGAGACCCGCCATGACCACTCCCGCACACCCCGGCCGCATGCTGTTCCTGAACATCCCCGTGGCGGACCTTGAGCGCAGCAAGGCGTTCTTCGCCAAGCTCGGGTTCAGCTTCAACCCGAAGTTCACCGACGAGACCGCCGCCTGCATGCTGGTCGGCGAGCAGGCCTTCGTCATGCTGCTCAGCCGCGAGAAGTTCGCGGAGTTCGCGAAACTGCCGATGGCCGATCCCACCACGCACACGCTGGCGCTCTACTGCTTCAGCGTGTCATCCCGCGACGAGGTCGACACCGTCAGCGCCGACGCACTCGCGGCGGGCGGTACCGAGGTGGACGGCGCCGAGGACTACGGCTTCATGTACTCACGCAGCTTCTACGACCTCGACGGCCACGGCTGGCAGGTCATGTGGATGGACCCGGCGGCGGCGGAGCAGGGCCCCGAGGCGTTCGAGGCCTCCGCGCGGGACGCCCACGGCCCGGCCTGACCCCCACCGCGTAAACGGGGGCAGTCGCTGGGGTCGGCGGTCTGCGGATGTCGAGAACGTGCCATCGGCTCCGTCCCAGGGACATCAGCGGCGGCCACCGGCCGCACCAGGAGAAGGAGAAGCCCGCATGGCGATTCAGCGGATGGACAACGTCGGCATCGTCGTCGAGGACATGGATGCCGCCATCGCGTTCTTCGTGGAACTCGGTATGGAGCTGGAGGGCAGGGGGCAGGTCGAGGGCCTCGTCGCCGACCAGTGCACCGGACTCGACGGCGTCCGTTGTGACATCGCGATGGTCCGGACCCCGGACGGTCACAGCCGGCTCGAACTGGCGAAGTACCGCAGTCCCGCGGTGATCAGTGCCGGGCCGCGCAACCGGCCGCACAACATTCTGGGCACGCACCGCGTCATGTTCGCCGTCGACGACATCGAGGACACCGTTGCCCGCCTGCGCCCCCACGGCGGCGAACTCGTCGGTGAGATCGCCCGGTTCGAGGACAGCTATCTGCTCTGCTACCTCCGCGGCCCGGACGGCATCATCGTGGGACTGGCCGAGCAACTGGGCTGAGAGGAAGGCCGCCTGAACGGTCCTCGGCCGACGGGCTACGTTGCCAGGCATGCAGACTGTGAACTGGAGCGGTGTCCGGGAGCGGACAATCGCGCTCTACGCACGGCAGAGCCGGCAGGCCGGTGTCGTTCTTCCGCCGGTTCTGAGTGAGGCTCAGGTGCGTCGGGCCGAGGAACAGTTCGGCGTGGTGTTCCCCGACGACTATCGCCAGTACCTGCTGCGCGTCAGTGCCGGCGGGCGGGTTCGCACGCTTCGGGTCGACGGGCGTGGCCGGCGCTGGGACGGCGACCAGCCTGCGGACCGCGCCAACCTGCATGTTCCGTTCCCGGACCACGACACCGCTCTCGCGGCGAGCGAAGATCATTGGCTGACCGAACCACAGGAGGAGCACTACGTCTCTGCCGCGGCCTACCAAGCCGATCACGACGCGTGGCGGGAGACGGCCGACGCCGCCGAGGACGCGCGGACCTTCGGGACAATCCCTCTCTGCGACGACGGCTGCGGCTTCTACACCCGCCTCGTGGTCAGCGGACCCATGCGTGGCGCCATGTGGTTCGACGGACGTGCGACCTGTGATCGCCTCAACCCGCTCTTGAACGACGACGGACAGCCCGCCACCTTCGGCGAGTGGTACCTGGACTGGCTCACCCGCGAGGAGGCGCTGACAACCCCGGAACTGCGCCGCGCGGCGAGCGCCCGGTGGCACGCGGGGACGGACGTGCCCATCTGGATGCGCTGGTTCACCTCGTGAGCCGTCGGCGCGAAGCCCTTCCCCGTGGTCGCCCGTGCAGGCGCGGGACTGTTGCGAGCTCCCGTTCTCGGCCTCGTCCGTGTCCGGGAATGGTCGGGAGCCTGCCCCGCGTTCCCACCGGCATGACGACGAACGCGCCCCGGCCCGAGGTGTTGCGCTACACCGCCTTCTCCAGCGACCCTTCCGGCGGAAACCCCGCCGGCGTCGTTCTGGACGCCACCGCCCTGGCCGACAGCGACATGCTGGCCATCGCCGCCGAACTCGGATACTCGGAGTCCGCGTTCCTGTCCGCGCCCCCGGAGGGCCTCGGCGGTCCGGAGGGGCGGGCGTACCGCATCCGGTACTTCAGCCCCAAGGCCGAGGTGCCGTTCTGCGGGCACGCCACCGTCGCGACCGCCGTCGCGCTGGCCGAGCGGACAGGAACGGGAGAGTTTGTGTTCGCGACGCACGCGGGCACCGTGCCGGTGGAGGTCACCGAGGAGAACGGGACCCTCCGGGCCACGCTCACCAGCGTCGAACCGCACATCGAGGAGATCGCCGACGCCGACCGCGACGAGGCGCTCGCCGCGCTCGACTGGCCGCAAGCCGATCTCGACCCCGCCTTCCCGCCCCGTATCGCCTTCGCCGGTGCCCGCCATCTCGTGCTCGCGGCGGCGACGCGCGCCCGACTCGCTGATCTCGCCTACGACTTCGCCCGCCTCGAAGCCCTGATGCACCGTCTGGACCTGACCACGGTCCAGTTGGTGTGGCGGGAGTCGGCGACCGTCTTCCATGTCCGTGACCCCTTCCCCGTCGGTGGCGTCGTCGAGGACCCGGCGACGGGCGCGGCGGCTGCCGCGTTCGGCGCCTACGCGCGTGAACTCGGCCTGGTCCCCGAGGACACCGTCCTCACTCTGCGTCAGGGCGAGGACCTGGGCCGCCCCGGCGAACTCACGGTGACGCTGCGCGCGGGCGACCCGCGCGTCCGCGTCGGCGGCGCGGGAGCACGCATCGGCTGAAGCGCGGGCCGTCATGACGGTGCAGGTGTCCGTACCTCTGCCCGACGCCATGCGCCGCCCACCCCCGTGTCGCCGTTGGGGATCGCCCCCGGATTCCTGGGCTGTCCCCGGTGTTCGGTGACCAGCGAGCCGATACGCTGAACGACAGCCATGTGCCGGGGGCAGGGCTGGGGGGCGGGGGCATGGATCCGCGTATGCAGTTGTCGGTGGGCGGGTACGTCTGCGAGCGCGAGTTGGGCCGCGGCGGACAAGGTGTGGTGTGGCTCGCCCGGGACCGGGCCGGGCAGCAGGTCGTGGTGAAGTTCCTGCTGCCGGGCAAGGAGTACGACGAGGTCGCGCTAGCCCGGGTGCGCCGGGAGTTCGGCGCGGCGAGCTGGGTCGGTGAGCTGGCCACGGCCCGGGTCCTCGACGCGGACCTCTCCGGCCGACACCCTTACATCGTCAGCGAGTTCGTCCCGGGCCCCACGATCCACCAGCATGTGGCCGCGGGCGGCCCGCTGTCCTCGGGGCGGCTGCAGTCCCTGGCGCTGGCCGTCGCGCACGCGCTGGCACAGGTGCACCGGGCGGGTGTCGTGCACCGGGACATCAAACCGTCCAACATCCTGCTCTCCCCGGACGGGCCGCGCATCATCGACTTCGGCATCGCGCGCGACGACCGGTTGCTGGAGTCGGCGCTCACCACACCGGGCAGTGTGCTCGGCTCGCCCGCGTACATGTCACCCGAGCAGGTCAAATCGCTCCGGGTCACCAGCGCCACCGACGTGTTCTCCCTCGGCGGCACGCTCTACTTCGCCGCCACGGGCAGACATCCCTTCGACGGGGAGAGCGACTACGAGGTGCTGGTCGCCGTGTGCACCCGCGACGCGGATCTCACCGCGGTGCCGGAACCGGTCCGTTCGGCCATCGCCGACTGCCTCCGCAAAGACCCGGCGGAACGCCCCACCGCCGCCCAACTCGTCACCCGGCTCGCGGCAGCGGCGGAACCGGCGGCAGCGACGGACGGTGCGCGGGCGGAGCCGGGAGACGCGCGCACGGAGACGGGTACGCCATCACCCGGAGTTGGCGGCGGAGGCGAAAGCAGCGCCCCCGCCCCCGCCTCCAGCCCTGGCAGAAGCGTCAAACAATTACGGCTGTGGGGGTTCGCGGCCGGCAGTACCGCGGCGGCGGTGCTGCTCGCCGTCGCGCTCACCACCACCTCAGGGGGATCGGCGACGGAGAGCGGCCCGCAGACGCACGGCTCGGCCTCCGTCACGTCGTCCGTGAGCTCCACGAGTCCCCAACCGCTCACGTACACCGATGATTTGACCGACTCGGGCGACTGGTCGTACAAGGACCCGACCCTGGCGACGATCACGCACAAGGGCGGGACCATGCTGGTGGATCCCAAGTCCGAACTGGAGGTGTGGCCGCAGGCCCCCTTCGAGCCGTCGTCGTTCGCGGTACGGCTGAGCACCCAGACGGAGTGGTACGGCGGTGAGGGCGGGGTCGGGCTGTGGTGCGACGGCTCGGGGGACTTTCGCAAGGGCTCCCGCTGGGCCACCTATCTGACGACGGATCAGGAGGCCCTGATCGTGCGCGAGTTCAGGTTCAAGGGAGCGTTCCAGCACGACCGGGTCGTCGAGGTCAGCCTCGCGGATATGGGCCTGGAGGTGGAGAGCCGGCAGCAGGTCGACATGTCGATGACCTGTTCCCCGGCCGGCGCGGGCCGGATCAAGGTGGAACTCGCCGTCAACGGCACCCGGGTGGCCTCGTACACCGGCGTCGCCTTCGACGCGCGGGGCTGCGGGGTGGCCGCCTTCCACTACAGCGCGACCGACCCACGCGGCACGGCCTTCCACGCGGGCTTCGAGCGCTTCATCGCGTCCGAGTTGTCGGCGAGTTGACGGTTCGAACCCCTCGCCCGGCTGGCGGCTCAGGTCCGGCCGTGCGTCTATCTGGTGCAGCGCAAGGAAGTGCCCAAGTCCCAGCGGGAGACGGCGCGTTCGGCCGCGCGGGCGGATGGGCTTCCCGCGCTGCCGGACGGGGTGGACTGGCCCGATGGGAGCGAGCCGCTGGTGCTGAGCGTCGACCGCGCGGCCCCGCCCCACGACGTCCTGGACATCGAACTGCCCGCCGTGACCTACGAGTTGGGCATGTCCGTCCCGGACCGATGCGGGTCATGGACGGCTTGGCCGGTATCACCGCGCAGGTCATGGGCCCCGCTGGGCGAGACGCTGCTGCAGACGCCTTCCGCGGTGGCGCTGCTCGGAGAGCGGACCCGGTACACCGGCAACTCCCGCAGCGCGACCTAGCGTTGGTTCACCGACCCGGCCGAGCGTGAGTGGTACCACCCGGAGGACCGCGACGACAGCAGCTGGACCAATGTCGCGCTACTGCGCTCGGCCGGCACCCGGGACGGGCCCGGTTCCCCGGCGCCGACCCTGGACACGGACACGGACCCGTCCCGATGTGATCCGTGGTTCTTGCCGAGCTCTTCCCTTCCATTGGTGAACCTCGACGGCTCCTTTCACCTCTACGACATGTAGTAGGGGTTGCCCCGGCGTGAACTGCCGACCGACGAGGGCGGAACGAGGAGGAGAGGGACGCCATGGATGACGGTCCCCGCGCCGGCGGCGGTCTGCGACTGCGGCGCCGTGACGCGCCCGCCACCGCCGG
>NZ_JAWOAI010000179.1:0-17697 GCF_033194735.1 Streptomyces sp. W16 | reverse complement strand
GCGCGCACCCATCCCGACCATGTGCAGCGGATCCTGACGGAACTCGCCGCTACGACGTCCTCCGCGCTGCGCGAGATGAAGGGCACGGTGGGTCTGCTGCGCCGGGCCGGCGATCCCGGCACACCGCTGGCCCCGAGCCCGGGGCTGGCCCAACTCGCCGAGCTGACCGGCGCGTTCGCCGGCGCCGGACTCACGGTCACCGTCACCACGGAGGGTCAGCGGCGCCCGCTGTCGGCCGGGGTGGACCTGACGGCGTACCGGATCGTGCAGGAGGCGCTCACGAACGTCGGCAAGCACGCCACGACCGAGTCGGCACATGTGCGTCTGCGCTACTCCCACGACCGTCTGACCGTCACCGTGTCCGACGACGGAGCGGGTGCGACGACCGTCCCGGCGCCGCCCCCGGGCCAGGGTTTCGGGCTGATCGGGATGCGGGAGCGCGCCCGGTCGGTCGGCGGTGCCCTGCGGGCCGGACACCGGGTCGGGGGCGGCTTCGAGGTCACCACCGAACTGCCGCTGTACCCCAGCGCCCCGGAACCGGAAGAAAGAACCCCATGACCATCCGTGTGCTGCTCGCCGACGACCAGGCCCTGCTGCGGGCCACCTTCCGGATCCTGATCGACACCTGCGAGGACATGGAGGTGGTCGGCGAGGCGGCCGACGGCGCCGAGGCGATCTTGCTGGCCGGTGAACTCCGCCCCGACCTCGTCCTCATGGACGTCCGCATGCCAGGCACCGACGGACTGACCGCGACGACCGCCATCTGTGCCGACCCGGCGCTGTCCGGCGCACGCGTCCTCATCCTCACCACCTTCGAGGTCGACGAGTACGTGGCACAGGCGCTGCGGGCGGGAGCAAGCGGTTTCCTCGGCAAGGACGTCACCGCCGAGGCGCTGCTCTCCGGCATCCGCACGGTCGCGTCCGGCGAGTCCCTGCTCTCCCCGCTCGCCACCCGCACCCTGATCACCCGTTTCCTGGCCACACCCGCGCCGGGCGCCCGGCTGGCGACGCCCGACCGGCTCGGCGTCCTCACCGCCCGGGAACGCGAGATCATGGCCATGGCGGCCGAGGGGTACTCGAACGACGAGATCGCCGAGAAGCTGTACGTCAGCCCGCTGACCGTCCGCACCCATGTGCATCGCGCCATGACGAAGCTGGACGCCCGCGACCGGGCCCAACTCGTCGTGATGGCCTACCAGTCGGGGCTGGTGCAGGCGCCGCCACCGTCCGGCCCGGCGCTCTGACGGAGCGCCCGTTCAGGGGAACCCTCCGCCGAAGAGGCGTGCCGCCCCCGCTCGCCGTCGACACCTGTGCCGTGCCCCTCCCCCACATCGCACCCATGCTCGCCACGCCCGGCGCCCTCCCGCCCGCCGGACAGGACACCCGCTGGGCCTACGAGACCAAGCAGGACGGCCAGCGCGTGCTGATGTACCTCCCCGGCGACGGCAGTGTCCTCCTGCGCGCCCGCTCCGGTGCGGACATCACCGGCGCCTATCCCGAACTCCTGCCCCTGGGCCGCGTGTTGGGTTCCACGCCGACGATCCTGGACGGTGAGGTGCTGGCTCTGGACGAACAGGGGCGCGCCGACTTCCAGTTGCTGCAGAACCGGATGGGCCTGACCGGATCGCCCGCTCTGGCGGCGCACCGGGCCGCCAACACCCCTGTCCATCTGGTGCTGTTCGACATCCCGCACCTCGACCGGCCGCTCCTCGCCCTCCCCTACGCCGACCGCCGCGCCGAGCTGGAGCGACTGGGCCTGCACGGCCCGAACTGGTCAACTCCCGCCGCGCTCACCGGACATGGCGCCGAGGCGCTGCGGGCCACCCGGGAACACGGACTGGAGGGCCTGGTCTGCAAGCGGCTGGATTCGGGGTACGAGCCCGGGATGCGTTCCCGGGCCTGGATCAAGATCCGCAACCTGCGCAGCGAGGACGTGCTCGTCGGCGGGTGGGTGCCTGGCAAGGGGCGGTTGTCGGGCCTGCCGGGCGCGGTGCTGGTGGGGCAGCGCGCGGCCGGGCGGCTGCGGTACGTCGGCAATGTGGGCACGGGCTGGAGCGAGGCCGAACGTACCGAACTCGCCGCGCTGTTGCGGGCCGCCGGCACCGACAGCTGCCCCTTCGATCCGGTACCGGCGGTGGCCGGGGCGCGCTGGGTGGTGCCCCGGCTGGTCGGCGAGGTCCGCTACAGCACCCGTACCCGGGCCGGGATGCTGCGTCAGCCGTCCTGGCTGCGGCTGCGCCCCGACCTGGCACCGGAGGAGTCGGCCGCCGACCTGCCGGAGAACCGATGAACTTGCGTAGATCAAGTATTGGGCGTCGTGTCACCATCGTGACACCTCACCCCCTTGGCGCGTACATGAAAAGTAGGGACTCTGAAAGCCCTTTCCATCCACAGCCGTTGGGCTGCGCCCGAAATGGAGGACGCAGTGTCGTCCCAGAAGTCCCGAACCCGCCGCGGAAGGTGGCTCGCCGGTCTCGGCGGTGCCGCCGTACTCGTCATCGCCTTCCCCTCCGCCGCCTTCGCCGCCCCGCCCGCGGCGCTGCCCGCGAACGCCGAGACGGCGGAGAAGACGTATCTTCCCGCCTTCGACTACGACACGGACGGCTGCTACCCGACGCCCGCGATCGGCCCCGACGGGACCATCAACGGCGGCCTCAACCCGACGGGTTCGCTCAGCGGCGAGTGCCACGACGCCTCGGACCTCGACAACACCAACAGCTACTCGCGCTACAAGTGCAACAACGGCTGGTGCGCGTACATGTACGGCCTGTACTTCGAGAAGGACCAGGCCGTCGCCAACTCCAGCATCGGCGGGCACCGCAACGACTGGGAACACGTCGTGGTGTGGGTGCAGAACGGCACGATCCAGTACGTGTCGACGTCCAACCACGGCTCGTTCACCGTGCACGCGGCCTCCGACGTCCGCTTCGACGGCACGCACGCCAAGATCGTCTATCACAAGGACGGCATCGGCACGCACGACTTCCGACTGGGGAACGCGAACGACGAGCCGCCGGAGAACGACAAGCACACCTGGCAGTACCCGCCGCTCGTCGGCTGGAACGGCTACCCGGCGGGCCTGCGCGACAAGTTGAGCGCCTACGACTTCGGCAGCGCCAACTTCGGACTCAAGGACGCGAACTTCGTGGCCCACCTGACGTCGGCCGAGCCGTCCGGAATCGCGTTCGACCCGGCCGCCTGACAGTACCGTCGACAGGGCACCATCGTTCTCAGGGCTCCCGGGAGTCATCTCGACGCCGGGAGCCCGAGAGGACGGAACGTGGCAGCTGAACGCGGGATCTCGCGCAGGGCTCTGCTCATCGCCCTGGGTGTCGCCGGGGCGACGGCCATCCCTGCGGGTGCACAGGGCCCGGCCCCCGGGAACGGATACACCATGCCCACCCTCGCCTTCGACGACCCGGCCACCCAACGCCGGCTCGGCGCCCTGTACTCGTCCGCGCTCAGGTCCGTGTCCGGCGCCAACACCATCGGCGCGGACCGCTCCGTGTACGACAAGGCCGGCCTGCTCACCTACCCGCCCGGCACCGTCGTCCGCGCGGGCGGCGGCTATCCCGCGCCGCAGCGCTGGACACGGGACGCGGCCGTCAACACGTGGAGCGGGGTCAGCCTGCTGGCACCGGAGGTCGCCCGCAACACCCTGTGGTCCGTGGTCGACCGCGCACGGGACGGGCTCGTCGTCCAGCAGGACAACCAGTGGTGGGACCAGATCGTGTGGGTCCTGGCCGCGCACCACCACTACCTGATCACCGGCGACCGTCACTTCCTCGCCCAGGCGCACGACACGTCCGCGCGCACCCTCGCGGCCCGCCGCGCCCAGCACCTCAACCCGTCGCTCGGTCTCTTCGAGGGCCCGGGCTTCATGAACGACGGCATCTCCGGCTACCCGAGCCCACCCGCCTCGACATCGGTCCACTCCTCCTTCGTCCTGGACCACCCGCACACCGACAAACTGATGTGCCTGTCGACCAACTGCCTCTACTACGGCGCCCATCTCGCCCTCGCAGCCATGTCCGAGGCCCTCGGCCGCCCCGTGCAGGCCGCCTCGCTGCGCTCGGACGCCGAGCACCTGCGCACAGCGATCGACCGGCACCTGTGGCGCGCGGACGCGGGCACCTACGGCTACCTCGTCCACGGCGAAGGCCCGCTCGCCGGGCACCTCGACACCTCTCAGGAGGGCGCGGGACTGGCCCTCGCCGTCCTCCTGGGCGTCGCCGACGGCGAACGGGCCGGCCGGATCCTCGACTCCACGCACTGGCAGCCGTACGGCATCGTCAACGTCTGGCCGCACTTCCCGCGCTTCGACGACCGGCGTCCGGGTCGGCACAACGTAATGGTGTGGCCGATGGTCCACGGGCTGTACGGCCAGGCCGCCGCCGACGCGGGCCGCACCGAACCGTTCGCCCTCGCCGTCGACACCCTCGCCGGCCTGATCGCCACGAGCGGTGGCTTCTACGAGCTGTACGACTCGGTGACGGGTGCCGTGGACGGCGGCTGGCAGGGCGGTGCCAGTGGGCATGCCGACCACTTCGTTTCGCAGCCCGACCAGACCTGGTCGGCGACGGCGTATCTGCGCCTGGTCCACGACGGGCTGTTCGGTCTGACGTTCACGGACGACGCCCTGCGGCTGCGCCCGTGTCTGCCCCCGTCCTGGGGCGCGGTGAGTCTGCGCGGGCTGCGGTACCGGGGCATGACGCTCGACGTGACGCTCAGCGGCGGCGGGAGCCGGGTGCGGTCGTGCACGGTCGACGGGCGGCCGGGGGAACCGGTCGTACCCGCTGATGGGACCGGTCACCGCACCCTGCACGTGGTGCTAAGCGACACGGCGTAACGCGTGCGTCACCTTCGCCCGGTGTCGGGGTCCGGTCCACGGCGGGGTGCCGGACGGTCTATCGTGTCGGCATGTCCGTGCCCGAACTGATCCGAATCGTCTCCCGCGACTCGCCCATGGCGCTGGCCCAAGTGGAGCGTGTCCGCGCCGAGTTGGCCGTCCTTCATCCGCAGGTGCGCACCGAGGTGGTGCCGGTGAAGACGACCGGCGACAAGTGGATGGGTGATCTGTCCGCCGTCGAGGGCAAGGGGGCGTTCACCAAGGAGGTGGACGCCGCGCTGCTCGCGGGTGAGGCGGATCTCGCGGTGCACTGCATGAAGGACGTGCCCGCCGACCGTCCGCTGCCGGCCGGTACGACGTTCGCCGCGTTCCTGAAGCGGGACGACATCCGCGACGCCCTGATCCACCCGGGCGGGCTCACCCTCGACGAGCTGCCAGCCGGTACCCGTGTCGGCACCTCCTCGGTCCGCCGGGTCGCGCAACTCGCCGCCACACACCCGGAGTTGGAGTGCGTGCCGTTCCGCGGCAACGTGAACCGGCGGCTGGAGAAGCTCGCGGCGGGCGAGGCGGACGCGCTGCTGGTCGCGATGTCGGGCCTTGAGCGCATCGACCGGTGCGATGTGATCACCGAGGTGTTGTCCGCCGAGGCGATGATGCCGCCGATCGGCGCGGGCATCCTCGCCCTGCAGTGCCGTGAGGGCGACACCGACGTCATCGACACGATCAGCGCTCTCGGTCACCCCGAGACGCATCGTGAGGCGACGGCGGAGCGCATGTTCCTGCATGTCCTCCAGGGGCACTGCAACAGCCCGATCGCCGGGTACGCCCAGGTCGACCGGAGCGGTGAACTGTCGCTGCGCGCCTGTGTGTTCACCCCGGACGGCAAGACCCGGCTGAACGCCCACGAGTGGGCGGGACGGCTTGACCCGGCGACGCTCGGCACGTCGGTGGCGGTGGCGCTGCTGCGGCAGGGCGCCCGCGAGATCATCGACGGCATCCCGCACTGACCCGGCGGCCCCGGACCCGCAGGTCTCAGGGGGTGCCGGGTTCCGCCTGGTCGCGGAGGAAGTTGCTGATCTGGTGCGCCAGGCCGTCCCGCCCGGCACCGGCCGCGACGGCCTCCTCGCACAGACCGATACCGCCCGCCCACAGGCGCCGTTCGGTCCACTCCTCCTCGACCCGCAGCTGCACCTGTACGTCGACCTGTGTCAGGGACGCCTCCGGGCCGGCCGCGTACAGGACGGCGGTGGCGCGGCGCAGCGGATAGACGTCGAAGCCCTCGATGAACTGCGAGCTGCGCCAGTCGATGAAGGCGCTCTCGCCGTCCGGGCCGACCCTGACGTCGATCTGGCCGTCCTCCAGGTGGATGCCGAGGTGTCGGGCGCCGCGGTTCTCGACGGTGACACGGAGAGTGAAGTAGGTCAGCCCTTCGGCCGCGTCGTCACGTCCGCGCGGCGGCTCGGCTGCCGCCAGGCTGTGGACGCGGACACGCAGACCGGCATGTTCGTCGTACTCGTGCCAGTCCCCGACCACGTTCGGCTCGTACACAGTCCACCCTCTCGGCCTCAGAGAGCTGCTTCCTATCTGTGTGCTCAGCGCACTGTCAAATGAGCAGAATGCGCTGTGGCCAGCGTTTTCGCCCGCTTGATCACTGATCAAGCCGTGCGCAGGAAGAATCCGGTTTCCGGCCACCGAACCGCGGTCGGCGGCGTGCCGCACATCACGTCCCCGGCAAGATCAGCGGGCCAGCCGTCCGAGCAGGGAGGAGGCGGCTGCGATGCCCAGTGCGGCGGCCACCAGCAGGACGGCGAAGTCGGTGCCCACATGCGACGGGGTGCCGAGCAGCAGCCCGCGCAGGGCGTCCACTTCGTAGCTGAGCGGGTTCGCCTTGCTCACCGCCTGCAGCCAGCCGGGCATGATCGCCACCGGGTAGAGGGCGTTGGAGCCGAAGAACAGCGGCATGGTGATCGCCTGTCCGAAACCCATCAGGCGGTCCCTGCTGAGCACGATGCCGGCGATGGTCATCGACAGACAGGAGAAGAAGGCCGAGCCGAGGATCACGATCGCCCCGACGCCGATCAGCTTCAGCGGGTTCCAGGTCAGCGCGACTCCGAGGATCGCGGCGATGACGACCACTACGACGGCCTGGATCAGCGACTTCACCCCGGCCGCGAAGGCCTTGCCGGTGATCAGTGCCGAGCGCGGGGTCGGGGTGACGAGGAGCTTGTTGAGGATGCCGGCGTCGCGTTCCCAGATGATCTGGATGCCGTAGAAGATGGCGATGAACATCGCGGACTGGGCGATGATGCCCGGGGCGAGGTAGTCGATGTAGGGGATGCCGCCGGTGGGGATCGCCTTGATGCGGGTGAAGGTCTGGCCGAATATCAGGAGCCAGAGCGCCGGTTGGACGGCTCGGGTGTAGAGCTCGGTGCGGTCGTGGCGGAGTTTCTGGAGTTCCACGGCGCACATCGCGATGACACGGGCGGGGATCAGACGCCAGCCGGCCCGGGGTTCGGGCGGGGTGAGCAGCAGGTTCAGGTCGTACTCGGGGGCCGGGTCAGCCGACGCGGTTCGCGGTGCGGCGGGTGCTTCGGACATCGCGGAAACCTCCTGACTGGTCTTCGAGACCGCTGCCGGCGATGTCCCGGAAGACGTCCTCAAGGGTGGGCAGCGGATCGGGGGCGGGGGCGCCGTCGGCGCGGCGGCGTTCGCCGAGACCCTCACGGAGCTGTTCCGGGGTGCCCAGGGCGCGGATACGGCCGCGGTGCATCAGGCCGACGCGGTCGCAGTACTGGTCGGCCTCGTCCATGTAGTGGGTGGTGACCAGGACGGTCATGCCGGTGGCCTCGCGCACGGCGTTGATGTGTTCCCACACGCTGGTGCGGGCTATCGGGTCGAGGCCGATGGTGGGTTCGTCGAGGATGAGCAGGCGGGGCGCGCTGACCAGGGCCTGCGCGAGTTCGAGGCGGCGGACCATGCCGCCGGAGTAGGTGTTGGCCAGCCGGTCGGCGGCGTCGGTGAGGTCGACCGCCCGCAGCGCCTGCGCGACCCGTGCGGCGCGTTCCTTGCGCGGGACGTCGAAGACGCGGGCGAAGAGAGCGACGTTCTCGCGGCCGGTGAGCCCGCTGTCGGCGGACAGCTGCTGCGGGACGTAGCCGAGCATGCGGCGGACGGACATCTGGTCCTTGGCCGTGTCGTGGCCGAAGACGTGGACCATGCCCGCCGGGACCGGCAGGAGGGTGGTGATACAGCGGATCGCCGTGGTCTTCCCGGCGCCGTTGGGGCCGAGCAGTCCGAAGACCTCGCCCTCCCCCACGGACAGGTCGAGCCCGTCCACCGCGGTGGTCTCGCCGAAGGAGTAGGCGAGCCGGGTGCAGCTGACGGCTGCGGGCCGCTCGCCGGCGGTGTCCTGCGTCATGAGTCCTCGGCCTCCTCGTGCAGATTGACGGCCAGTTGGTGCAGGGCCGGGATCGCCGCGCGCAGCGCGTCCCGGTCCGCCTGGTCGAGACGGTCGACCTGTCCGCGTACGAGGGCCGCGCGCCGCGTGTGCCAGTCGCCGAGGCGGGTCTTGGCCGTCTCGGTGAGCTGGAGGCGGGCGACGCGCCGGTCGGCGGGGTCCGTCTCGCGGATCATGAAGCCGTCCCGGACCAGCTGGTTGACGAGCGTCGACACCGAGTTGCTCGCCAGGAACAGCTCCTTGGCGGCGTCCGAGATGCCGATACCGGGCCGGACCTCGACCAGGCGCAACAGCTCCACCTCGGCGCCGCGCAGTCGCGGCATGGTCATCTCGCTGCGCAGTCGCCTGCGGATCAGCCGCTGGACACCGACGAGCGCGTCGGCCAGCTCTTCCGGGAAGTTCTCCGTCTCCACACCCCGAGATTACCTCTTTAGCAGAGGTAACTAACCCAAAAGGATGGTCAAGACACCCGCTCGGGAGGCAGCGGGAGCGATTCCGGTTGGACACTGAAGGGGAGACCGGTGGCCGCCGGTCCAGGAGATCGGAACGCGACTGCCATGAACCACGACAGGAATCCGTCCCTCGGCGAGCCGGACGCCGTCTCCACCCGCTCGATGTTCGGCGCCCCCTGCTGGGTGAGTCTCACCAGCCGCGACGTGGAGACCACCGAGGCGTTCTACGAGGCCGTCTTCGGCTGGAAGTGGCGCTCGGCCCGGCTCGGCGACCGCTTCCGGATCGCCACGGCGAACGACATCCCGGTGGCCGGCCTGGCCGCGGTCGCCTCCATGTGGCAGGTCGCGGTGGCCTGGACGCCGTACTTCGCCGTGCCCGACGCGGATGTGGCCACGGCCCGGGTCCGCGAGCGCGGCGCCACGGTCGCCGTGGGCCCGCTCTCCTTCCCGCCAGGACGTGCGGCCCTGCTCGGCGACCGGGACGGCGCGACCTTCGGGATCTGGGAGGGCGACCTCGTGGGCGGCTGGGAGACCTGGCGCCGCTCGGCCCCGGCCTTCGTCCGCCTGCACACCCGGGACGCCTTCGACGCGGCGATCTTCTACGGCGAGGTCCTCGACTGGGCGTCGGCGGACCCGGCGAGCTGCGAGGTCCGGTACGAGGGCGGTGAGGTCGTCCTGCGCAGCGGCGGGAATGTCGTGGCCCGGATCGAGTCGGGCGCCCTGGAGGCGGCGCCCGACCCGACCGTCCGCCCGCACTGGCAGGTCCACTTCGCGGTCGCGGACATCCGGTCGTGCGCCCGGGTCGCGGCATCGCACGGCGGGAGCATCCTGCGGGAGAACGACCACGAGGCCGTGCTGCGCGATCCGGACGGCGCCCAGTTCACGGTGACCTCGCGCGAGACCCCCTGACCCTCAGCGCCGGGCGGGCCGCGACAGCAGCACCAGGCCGCGCGCCTCGACCACCATCTCCGTGCCCGCCTTGTGCTCCGTCTCGTCCGGGGTCCCCTGCGGCTCGGCGGTGTCGATCAGGGTCGTCCAGCGCTCGCCGTAGGTGACGTCGGGCAGCCGGAAGTCGACGGGCTCCCAGTAGCTGTTGAGCAGGAGCAGGAAGGAGTCGTCGACGACCGGCCCGCCGTGCGGGTCGCGTTCGGCGATGGCGTCGCCGTTGAGGAAGACACCCACCGAGTGCGCGTCGGAGCGCTGCCAGTCCCGGTCGGCCATCTCGCGGGCGTCCGGCAGCAGCCACACCAGGTCGGGCAGCGGCTGTCCGGCGTGCACGGCGGTCTCGCCCCGGAAGAACCGGCGCCGGCGCAGCACGGGATGGGCGGCGCGCAGCCCGATGACGTACCGCGTGAACGCGGCGAGTTCGCGCTGCTCGTCGGTCAACTCCCAGTCGATCCAGGAGACTTCGTTGTCCTGGCAGTAGGCGTTGTTGTTGCCGCGCTGGCTGCGGCCGAGTTCGTCGCCGTGGCTCAGCATCGGGATGCCCTGCGAAAGGATCAGCGTGGCAAGGAAGTTGCGCTGCTGACGGGCGCGCAGTTCCAGCACGGCGGGATCTTCCGTCTCCCCCTCGACCCCGCAGTTCCAGGACCGGTTGCTGCTCTCGCCGTCCCGATTCCCTTCCCCGTTGGCCTCGTTGTGCTTGTCGTTGTACGAGACCAGGTCGCGCAGGGTGAACCCGTCGTGCGCGGTGACGAAGTTGACGCTGGCACGCGGTCGGCGCCGGCTGTGCTGGTACAGGTCGGAGGAGCCGGTGAGCCGGGACGCGAACTCACCGAGCGTGTGCTCGCCACCGCGCCAGAAGTCCCGTACGGCGTCCCGGTACCTGCCGTTCCACTCCGACCACAGCGGCGGGAAGTTGCCCACCTGGTAGCCGCCCTCCCCCACGTCCCACGGCTCCGCGATGAGCTTGACGCGGCTGATCACCGGGTCCTGCTGGATCAGGTCGAAGAACGCCGACAGCCGGTCCACCTCGTGGAACTGCCGGGCCAGCGTGGCCGCGAGGTCGAAGCGGAAGCCGTCGACATGCATCTCGGTGACCCAGTACCGCAGCGAGTCCATGATGAGCTGAAGGACGTACGGGTGCCGCATCAGCAGGCTGTTCCCGGTGCCCGTCGTGTCGTAGTAGTGGCCCCAGTCGCCGTCCACCAAGCGGTAGTAGGAGGCGTTGTCGATGCCCCGGAAGGACAGGGTGGGGCCCTTCTCGTTACCTTCGGCGGTGTGGTTGTAGACGACGTCGAGGACGACTTCGAGCCCGGCCGCGTGCAGCGCTTTCACCATGGACTTGAACTCGTTGACCTGCTGCCCGCGTTCGCGGTGCGCGGCGTAGGCGTTGTGGGGCGCGAAGAAGCCGATCGTGTTGTAGCCCCAGTAGTTGGACAGTCCGCGGTCCTGGAGCACTCCGTCCTGCACGAACTGGTGCACCGGCATCAGCTCGACGGCGGTCACGCCGAGCGAGACGAGATGGTCGACGACGGCCGGGTGCGCGAGTCCCGCGTAGGTGCCCCGGAGTTCTTCCGGGACCTCCGGGTGGGTACGGGTCAGCCCCTTCACATGGGCCTCGTAGATCACGGTGTCGGCGTACGAGCGCCGGGGCGGTCGGTCGTCGCCCCAGTCGAAGGCGGGGTCGGTGACCACGCCGAGCATGCCGTGCCCGGCACTGTCGCCGGGGTCGGGGTCGGCCGAACGCTCGTACAGCGAGGGGTCGTTGTCGATCTGCCCGTCCACCGCCCCGGCGTACGGGTCGAGGAGCAGCTTCGCCGGGTTGCAGCGGTGTCCGGCGGCCGGAGCCCACGGACCGTGCACCCGGTAGCCGTAGCGCTGCCCCGGGCCGGTGCCCGGCAGATAGCAGTGCCACACGAAGCCGTCGGCCTCGGTCAGCCGAATGTTCCGGTGGCTGCCGTCGTCCTCGACGAGGACGAGGTCGACGCGCTCGGCGACCTCGCTGAACAGTGCGAAGTTGGTGCCCTTCCCGTCGTAGGAGGCACCCAATGGATAGGGGTGCCCGCTCCAGACGGACACCCCTTTCCGGCGCGGGCTCGCGGTCACCGGGCGTCCTCCAGGACGCCGTGCGTCGGGCGGGCCGGCAGCGGGGCCGGTGCCTCGCGGGGAAGTTGCAGCATCTCCCGCAGGCGCGGCGCGGGTGTCCTCGGGACGCGCGGGACGCGTTCGCCGCTGCGGGCGCGCTGCGAGAACCAGATGACCTTGCTTCCGGTGTCGGTGGCGCAGCAGCCCCAGCCGTCGCTCATCGCGGCGATCCGGGTGAGGCAGGCGCGCAGGTCCTGGTCCGGGCGCAGATCGCGGTCGTTGTCGCCGATGGCTGTGATCAGGTGCTGGCCGTTCCACCAGAGCTCGATCGACGTGTACTTGTCCGTGGCGTGCTCGTCGATGGCCCGCAGCAGCAGCTCGGCGCCGCGGCAGACGGGGTCCACGAGGACCTCCAGGTCCCAGAGGCGGAGATGGGCGGCCAGGATGCGCCTGACCTGCCCGACCCGTTCCGGACTGACTTCCACGTCGAGGTGGTAGTAGCAGGGCACTGCGGTCTTCATCTTCGTTGGCTCCCTACCGGCGAAGCTCGCGCTTCCCCTCGCCCTGCGGGGCCGGGGCCCCGAACACGAAGCGTGAGCACTGATCGCTTCTGAGTCAGCTCCAGAGTGCGAGCGCTAGGCCATTCGTGCAACACGAGCGACCAGTGAGGTAGTTGAAGATCCAACAAGACGCTTGGTCATCACCTGTGCACCATGAGTGAAAGCCTCGACTGCCGTGACGGAGCCATGCCGCTCCGTGCACGGCCGCCACCCGACGGTCGGGAAACGCGGTCCGCCGAGGCGGAAGGTGAACAGCGCCATGCTGCTACCCGCCAAGGCCGAAGTGGCCCGCCAACTGCGGCGCTACCGGGCGTGGGAACGTGTGATGCTCGCGTCGCCGGGCGACCGGACGGTACGGGCCACCTTCGAGGACTCGGGCTACACCCTGTGCGTGCTGATGGGGAAGCGCTGCGCGCGCGAGGCCGCGGAAGCCGCCGAACGCTATCTGCGCAGCAGTGTGGGCTCGTACCTCCAGGAGCAGAACGGACGCCCCCGTACGACGGCCGTCGCACACCGCGGACCGCCCGTCGCCGTCGCCGTCGACCGGCGTTCCCCCGCGGGAAGGTAGTTCCCCCTTCCGGCGCAGCTTGGCCCCCCACCGGGTGAACAGCCCGGCCACGAGCACGGCGGAGGTGAGACCCAATGAACGCGACCCCGGCAGCCATCGGCCGCATTCCGGTACGTGACGTACAGCCGGCCGTGGACAGCGGTGCGCGCCCGGCGAAGGCGGTGGTCGGCGAGACGTTCGAGGTCTCCGCCACCGTGTTCCGCGAGGGCCACGACACGATCGGTGCGAACGTCGTTCTCCGGGACGAGAACGACCGTCCCGGCCCGTGGACCCCCATGCGCGAACTCGCCCCCGGCAGCGACCGCTGGGGCGCCGAGGTCACCCCGGACGCGACAGGCCGTTGGTCGTACGTCGTGGAGGCCTGGGGCGACCCCCTCGCCACCTGGCGCCGGGCCGCCCGCATCAAGATCCCGGCCGGCATCGACGTCGGCCTGATGCTGGAGGAGGGCGCGGAGCTGCACGCGCGCGCCGCCGCCGGGGTGCCCGAGGGCCCGGCACGGGCCGCGGTACTGGCCGCCGCTGAGACGCTCCGCGACGACTCACTGGCGGTGGGGACGCGGTTCGTGGCCGCGTTCACGCCTGAGGTGGAGGGGGTGCTGGAGCGGTATCCGCTGCGGGAGTTGGTGACGGCTTCCGCACCTCGCATGCTGTTGGTGGAACGGGAGCGGGCCCTCTACGGCGCCTGGTACGAGTTCTTCCCCCGCTCCGAAGGCACCGCCGAGTCCCCGCACGGCACGTTCCGTACGGCCGCGCGGCGTCTCGACGCGATTGCGGCGATGGGCTTCGACGTGGTGTATCTGCCGCCGATCCATCCGATCGGGACGGCCTTCCGCAAGGGCCCGAACAACTCGTTGTCCGCCGGGCCCGAGGATGTGGGTGTCCCGTGGGCGATCGGTTCGCCGGAGGGCGGGCACGACGCGATCCATCCCCAGCTGGGGACGCTGGAGGACTTCAACGCGTTCGTCGGACGCGCCGGTGAGCTGGGCATGGAGATCGCGCTCGACTTCGCCCTGCAGTGCTCGCCCGATCATCCGTGGGTGGACAAGCACCCGGAGTGGTTCCACCACCGCCCCGACGGCACCATCGCCTACGCGGAGAACCCGCCGAAGAAGTACCAGGACATCTACCCGATCGCCTTCGACCGGGACCTGGACGGGCTGGTCACCGAGACCGTGCGGGTGCTGCGGCACTGGATGGACCACGGGGTGCGGATCTTCCGCGTCGACAACCCGCACACCAAACCGGTGCTGTTCTGGGAGCGGGTGATCGGCGAGATCAACGGCGCCGACCCGGACGTGATCTTCCTGGCGGAGGCGTTCACCCGTCCCGCGATGATGGCCACGCTCGCCCAGGTCGGTTTCCAGCAGTCGTACACCTACTTCACCTGGCGCAACACCAAGCAGGAACTCACCGAGTATCTCAGCGAGTTGTCGGGCGAGGCAGCGGCCTACATGCGGCCCAACCTCTTCGTGAACACCCCCGACATCCTCCACGAGTTCCTCCAGCACGGCGGCCGGCCCGCCTTCGAACTCCGGGCAGTGCTGGCCGCCACCCTCTCCCCGACATGGGGTGTCTACAGCGGTTACGAACTATGTGAGAACACTCCGCTACGGCCCGGCAGCGAGGAGTATCTCAACTCCGAGAAGTACCAACTCCGCCCGCGCGACTGGGAGTCCGCCGAGCGAGAAGGACGTAGCATCGCTCCCCTCATCGCGTCGCTCAACGCGATCCGGCGTCGCCACCCGTCGCTGCGCCGGCTCAGGAATCTCCGCTTCCACCGGACGGACAACGACGCGCTGATCGCCTACAGCAAGACCACGGGCGTGGACACGGTTCTGGTGGTCGTCAACCTCGATCCGCACCACACCCAGGAGGCCACGGTCTCGTTGGACATGCCGCAACTCGGCCTGGAACCACACGAATCCATGTCGGTGCACGACGAACTGACGGGTGAGTCCTATCAGTGGGGCAGGACCAACTATGTGCGTCTGGAACCCGGCCGGGCTCCCGCGCACGTGTTCCACGTCCGGCGGTCCACACAGAGCGGAGGGTCAAGAGCTTCATGACTGTCAACGAACCGGTCCACGACACCTTCGAGGACACTCCCGCCAAGGACCGGGACCCCGAGTGGTTCAAACGCGCCGTCTTCTACGAGGTCCTGGTCCGCTCCTTCCAGGACAGCAACGGCGACGGCATCGGTGACCTCAAGGGCATCACCGCCAAACTCGACTACCTCCAGTGGCTCGGCGTCGACTGCCTCTGGCTGCCCCCCTTCTTCAAATCCCCCCTCCGCGACGGCGGTTACGACGTCTCCGACTACACCGCCGTCCTCCCCGAGTTCGGCGACCTCGCCGACTTCGTCGAGTTCGTGGACTCCGCCCACCAGCGCGGCATGCGCGTCATCATCGACTTCGTCATGAACCACACCAGCGACCAGCACCCGTGGTTCCAGGAGTCGAGAAAAGACCCCGACGGCCCCTACGGCGACTACTACATGTGGGCCGACGACGACAAGCAGTACCCCGACGCCCGCATCATCTTCGTCGACACCGAAGCCTCCAACTGGACCTTCGACCCCGTCCGCAAGCAGTACTACTGGCACCGCTTCTTCTCCCACCAACCGGACCTCAACTACGAGAACCCGGCCGTCCAGGAAGAGATCCTGGCCGCCCTCCGCTTCTGGCTGGACCTCGGCATCGACGGCTTCCGGCTCGATGCCGTGCCCTATCTCTACGCGGCCGAGGGCACCAACTGCGAGAACCTGCCCGCCAGTCACGATTTCCTGAAGCGCGTCCGCCGCGAGATCGACGCGATGTATCCGGACACGGTGCTGCTGGCGGAGGCGAACCAGTGGCCCGAGGACGTCGTCGACTACTTCGGCGACTACCAGAGCGGCGGGGACGAATGCCACATGGCGTTCCACTTCCCCGTCATGCCCCGCATCTTCATGGCCGTACGCCGGGAGTCCCGCTACCCGGTGTCGGAGATCCTCGCCAAGACCCCGGCCATCCCGTCGAGTTGCCAGTGGGGCATCTTCCTGCGCAACCACGACGAGCTGACCCTCGAAATGGTCACCGACGAGGAACGCGACTACATGTGGGCCGAGTACGCCAAGGACCCCCGCATGCGCGCCAACATCGGCATCCGCAGGCGACTGGCGACCCTGCTGGACAACGACCGCAACCAGATCGAACTCTTCACCGCCCTGCTCCTGTCCCTGCCCGGCTCGCCGATCCTCTACTACGGCGACGAGATCGGCATGGGCGACAACATCTGGCTCGGCGACCGCGACGCCGTCCGCACCCCCATGCAGTGGACGCCCGACCGGAACGCGGGCTTCTCCTCCTGCGATCCGGGGCGCCTCTTCCTGCCGACGATCATGGACCCCGTCTACGGCTACCAGGTCACCAACGTCGAGGCGTCGATGTCGTCGCCCTCCTCGCTGCTGCACTGGACCCGCCGCATGATCGAGATCCGCAAGCAGAACCCGGCGTTCGGCCTCGGCTCGTACACCGAACTCCCGTCGACGAACCCGGCCGTGATCGCGTTCCTCCGGGAGTACGAGGACGACCTCGTCCTGTGTGTGCACAACTTCTCGCGGTTCGCGCAGCCCACGATGCTCGATCTGCGGGAGTTCGACGGCCGGCATCCCGTGGAGCTGATCGGCGGGGTGCGTTTCCCCGCGATCGGTGAACTGCCATATCTGCTGACGCTCGCGGGACACGGCTTCTACTGGTTCCGGCTCTCGCGAGTCGCTTCCCGTATCGGCCGCCGACTTTGAGGATGTGCCGGAGAAAGGACGCGTCACCATGCCGAAGACCGCACCCCTCCGACTGAACAGCCCCGGCGTCGACCGGCCCCCGGCCACGCTCGCCGGGCTCCTGCGCGAATGGCTGCCCGGGCAGCGCTGGTTCGCCGGCAAGGACCGGCCGGTGGCCGACCTCGACGTGCTGTCCACGACGGAACTGTTCCCGGGCTGTCTCCATCTGCTGGTCCACGCCTCCCACACGGGAGTTCCCGCGCCGGGCGGCACTCCCCCGCCCGGCGACTGCTACCAACTCCTGCTCGGCGTACGGGAACACGTCTCGCCACGGCTCGCCCGGGCCTTCATCGGCCGCGTGCACGAAGGCCCGTTGGCCGGGCTCGCGGTGTACGACGCCCTGCAGGACCCACGGTCGGCGGAACTGCTGCTGGAGCGGCTGCGGCACCCCGGTTCGGCGGGTCCCCTGCGCTTCGAGGCGCACCCGTCGATGTCGGTGCCCGCCGGGCTCGCACCCCGGCTGCTGGACGCCGAGCAGTCCAACTCCTCGCTGGTGTACGGCGACCGGTTCATCCTGAAGGTGTTCCGGCGCATCCAGCCCGGCATCAACCCGGACCTGGAGCTGCCGGGGGCGCTGGCGGCGCAGGGCTGCACCCGGGTACCGGCACCGGTGGCGTGGTTCCGGACGGCGGAACCACGGGCCGCCACTCTCGGTGTGCTCCAGCCGTTCCTGCCGGACGCCTCCGACGGCTGGGCGCTGGCGCTGCGCGCACTCGCCGCCGGTGACGAATTCACCACCGAGGCACACGAGTTGGGGCAGGCCACAGCCGACATCCATCTCGCGCTGGCCGCGGCTTTTCCGTCCAGCGGCGAGCCCGTCGCCGAGACCGACCGTACGGAGACCGTGACGGAGACAGCGGCTGCGATGACCGAGCGCCTGGAAGCCGCCGCGCACTCCGTTCCCGCGCTGCGGCCGTTCGTGCCGGGGCTGCGGACCGCGTTCGGCGCGCTGGTGGGCCGTGAC
>NZ_JAWOAI010000178.1:0-17733 GCF_033194735.1 Streptomyces sp. W16 | reverse complement strand
GAACGCCGTGCGTCGCATGCGTCCGTGCCGTCAGCCGGCCGCTCCTGCCGAGGAGACCGCCGTGCGGGCCGCGCGTTCGACCGCCGCGATGCCGCCCGCCATCGACGCGTTGCCGTCGGAGAGGACCGCGACGAGGTAGTGGTGTGTTCCCGAGGTGACCTCTCCGACACTGTTGATGTCCCACAGGCCGGTCGTGCTGCGTTGCAGCCAGCCGTTCTTGAGCGCCCACCCGGCGTCGGAGGCTGCCGAGACGCCCCATGACTGTCCGGCGGCGATGCGGGTCATCAGCGTACGGATGTAGTTCCGGGACGTCTCGGTCAGTGCGGAGCCGCTCGCGGACGAGGTCCCGCCACCGGCGAACACCGCGTGCAGCAGGCTGATCTGGTCGGTCGCCGTGGTCTGCGTGAGTCCCCACATGCCACCGGCTCCGCCCACGGTCGAGGACAGGCCGAGGCGCTTGTTCGCCGCCTCCAGGCCGGAGGCCTGGCCGATCTGCCGCCAGAGTGCGGTCGCCGCGTCGTTGTCGCTGTGCTCGATCATCGCCGTGGCCGACGTGCGCTCCTGCGGGGTGAGACCGTGTCCGGTGTCCTGCGCCTGGAGGAGCAGCGCGGCGAGGATGTCGACCTTGATGATGCTGGCCGTGTCGTAGGGGACGTCCTGCCCGCGCACCTGTGGCTTCCGGGCGGGGTGGTCCAGGTCCAGCACCGCGGTCGTCACACGTGCCGTCCGCGTGGTGCCGGCCCCGGAGCGCTCCGGGGTCCCGGTGACGGCCGCCGCGGCGGGACCGGCCGCGCCGACCGCCAGCAGGGTGGCCACGGCGCCGGTGAGGAGCGCCACGCGGAGACCGGCATGCCTGCCGCGTCGGCCGGGTGTGCTCGCGGTCGGCGTGGTCGGTCGGAAATTCGGTCGGTACGGCATGGGGCCTCGGCGGTTCGGGGGCGGGGGCACAGGGCTGCGACCGTAGACGAGGCGGCGGTTCCGTGACGTGACCAGTGCCACGAAAAAGCCCTATGGGCATGATTTGTGAGGATAACCACTGCTCCCGGGCCGCCCGGGTCGGGCAGCGGCCCCCGTGCCTCGCAATGTGCACGGACCGGCACTCGGCTTCTCCGGAGGGATGAACTGGCTTACGCGGCCGGGCCGTTGGGACGTAGGTTGAGCGGCGGACATCGCACACCTCGGCCGAAGGACGAACGCTACCCATGCCAGACGAAGCAATGACGCCCAGACCGGCCGCACAGCAGAAGATCGACACATCGGTGCCGCACTCGGCCCGGATCTGGAACTACTGGCTGGGCGGCAAGGACAACTACCCCGTCGACGAGGCGGCCGGCGACGCGTACACAGCCGTGTTCCCCGGCATCGTCACCATCGCCCGCAGCAGCCGCGCCTTCCTGGCCCGCAACATCACGTACCTGGTTTCCGAGGCGGGCATCCGGCAGTTCCTGGACGTCGGTACCGGCCTGCCGACCGCCGACAACACCCATCAGGTCGCCCAGCGGATCGCTCCCGAGGCCCGGATCGTCTACGTCGACAACGACCCGATGGTCCTCGCGCACGCCCACGCTCTGCTCTACTCCACGCCGGAGGGGGTGACCGCCTATGTGGACGCCAACGTGACGGACCCGGACCGCATCCTGGCGGAAGCCGCCAAGACACTGGACCTCGGCCGCCCCACCGCGCTCATCCTCAGCAACATCCTGGGCCATGTCGCCGACCACGACCAGGCGCGCTCCATCGTCACCCGCCTGATGGAGGCGCTGCCGTCCGGCAGTTACCTCTCCATCAACGACGGTTCGCGGGGTATCGACCCGGTCTTCGAACAGGCCCAGGACGCATACAACGAAAGCGGCGCCGTTCCCTACAACCTGCGCACCGTCGACGAGATCACGGAGTACTTCGACGGCCTGGAGCTGGTGGACCCAGGGGTGGTCTCGGTCCCCCTCTGGCGCCCGGAGTCCGCCTCCCCGGCTCCGGTACAGATCGGCGAGCACGGCGGCCTCGCCCGGAAACCGTGACACCGCGAGCTTCACTCTGAAGCTCGTACAGATCGATGCCGGCGGGGAAACCGGCCTGGTTCGTGCCGGGCCGGTTCCCCCCAACGCCTCGAAAGGCTCGACGGCAGCGGGTCCCTCAAGCGGGCGGCGAAGGTCGATCGGTCAGGTCGAGGTGCGGTTCGAAGGCCCGCAGCAGGAGTGAGCGCATGCGGTCCGGCCGCATCTCAGTCGAGCCGGCGAGGATCTGCATCGCCAGGCCGTCGACCATCGCGGTGAACCGGTCGGCGAGGGCTTCGACGTCCGCCTCCGGCGCCAGGCCCTCGGACCGGCACTCGTGGAGCAGATCCACCACGACCCGGTACCAGCCCGAGTAGATCCGCCGCTGCGCGGGCCGCAGGCCGGGTTCGAGCATCGCCTGGTTCCAGAACTGGATCCACACCGACCATTCGTCGATGTCGTCGGCCGTGAGCGGGAGTTGCACCTCGATCAGGCGGCGCAGCTTGTCACGGGCGGAGGTCGCCCGGCCGAACTCCTCGTCGAGCCGGGTGCGGAACCGCTGGGCGTAGTACTCCAGCGCGGCGTGCAGCGTGGCTTCCTTGCTGGGGAAGTGGTAGTGCACCGTCGCCGTGCTGGTCCCGCAGTAGCGGGCGATGTCCGAGACGCGGACGTTGTGGTAGCCGCGGCGGGCGATGAGGACGGTCGCGGCCTCCAGGATCTGGTCCCGGCGCTCCTGTGCCGTCACCGGCTGTGCCCGGTCCCGCCCGGTGTCGGGCGGGAGGACGGGCTCCGGACCGGCTCCGTCGACGAGATACGCGGTGGAGACCCCGCAGGCCTTCGCGATCGCGGCGATCTCCTCGTCGCGCAGCCGTCGGGTCCCGCGCAGCGCCTTGGACAGGGCGGTCGGGTCCATTCCGATCCGGTGGGCGAGTTCGCGCTGGGAGACGGCGGCGGCCCGGATCGCCGTGCGGACGCGTTCCGGCAGCTCGGCGGCGGTCGTGGCCGGCCGCTCTTCGATGCTGGTCATAACCCGGTCAGTATGTCAGGCAAGGCGGTTCACCCCAGGTGCCCGACGGCCACCAGGGCGCTGATCACCTCGGCCGCGGCACGCTCGCCCGACGAGATCGCCCCGTCGATGTAGCCGTTCCACACCGAGGCGGTCTCGGTCCCCGCCCAGTGCACGAGCCCGGACGGCTCACGCCAGCCGTCCCTGCCGTGGCGGGTCCAGCCGCCCGGGGTCATGAAGCACTCGTAGCCTCCGATGGTCCAGCCGGTCCGCGGCCAGATCTTCTCGACGTAGTCGACGGCCTGTGCGGCCCGGGGTCCGGCGACCGCGGACAGGGCGGCCAGCACCTCGTGGCGCCGCTCGGTGTCGGTTCCTGCGGACCAGCGGTCGAGCCGGTCGCCGTAGACGAACGCGACGAGCACGCCGCGCGAGGCGTCCTCCGGGGAGTTGTCGAAGACGACACCGACCGGGCTGTCGCCGTAGAGCGTCGCGATCCCGGAGCGACCGGCCGCGCGCCAGAACGGTTCCTCGTACACGGCGTGCACCTTGGCGACCCGTCCCATCGGTGCGTGGCGCACCCAGCCGCGCCGCCCGACGGGGAGCACCGGGTCGAACGCGATCCGCTCGATCGCCGCCGGTGGCACGGCGACGACGGCTCGCCGCGCGCGGACGACGGTGTGGCCGGTGTACGCCTCCACGCCGTGCGCGGTCTGCCGCAGGGACAGCACCGGCTCGCCCAGCCGGACCCGTCCGCCCAGCGACTTCGCGAGCGCGTGGGCCACCGCGTCGGCCCCGTCGGAGAACCGGGCGTCCTGTGCGCAGCCGCGGGTCTCCATCAGCTGTTCGTAGCCGCCGCCCGAGGCCAGGTAGAACAGCACGTGGAAGAAGGAGATCTCGCGCGGTTCGGCGCACCACACACCCTGGATCGCGAGCGCCAGCCGCGCCAGGGCGTCCTCGTCGGCGGTCCGCGCGCGGAAGAAGTCCTCGGCCGACAGGGCGTCGAACTCCGCGAACCGCGGGGTGGACCAGGGCAGTTCGAGGTCGACGGTGCGGGCGAGATCGTCGAGCAGGGCGGTGACGCGTTCGTACTCCTCGATGCCCGGTCCGGTGTCCGGTGCGCCGCCCGCGTAGTCGACGCGGGTGCCGTCGGCGCGGATCTCGACGTGCCGCCCGGTCTCCCAGGTCGGGAACGTCCGGCAGCCGAACCGGTCCGCCAGCGCGTGGAACCGCCGCTGGCTCGGCCCGATCCACTGTCCTCCGTGGTCGAGGCGCACCCCGGAGGGGCTCACCTGGCTGAACACACGGCCGCCCACACGGTCGGCGGCCTCCAGCACGACAACGTCGACCCCGGCGTCGGCCAGCCGCCACGCGGTGGTGAGTCCCGCGTATCCGGCGCCCACGACCACGACCTCGGTGTCGACGGCAGAAGTTTCGAGTGGTGTCACGCCGGCCACCGTGCCGCAAGACTGACTCGACAGTCAATATGCTCCACACAATTGCGATCGAAGCCTTGACAGCACCTCCCGCCACAGCCAGTCTGACTCGCCAATCAGTCATTGCGTTTTGTTGTCGGTACCCGTAGACCAATAGATCGGGAGTGGCAATGACCTCAGATTCGCAACTCCAAGTGCGCGAGGCCCAGACGGACAAGGGCCTGCGCTCCGGCGCGCTCTCCATGGCCACCAGCCTGATCCTCGCCGTGGCGTCCGCGGCGCCCGCCTACAGCCTCACCGCGACGCTGGCCTTCGTCGTCGGATACGTCGGCTTCCAGGCCCCGGCCGTGGTGGTACTCGCCTTCGTCCCGATCCTGTTCGTCTCCTTCGGCTACGCCGCTCTCAACAAGCGTGATCCGGACTGCGGCACGATCTTCACCTGGGCCACCCGCGCACTGAATCCGAACCTCGGCTTCCTCGGCGGCTGGGCGATCATCGCCTCGTTCGTCCTCGTGATCGGCAGCCTCGCGCAGGTCGCCGGGCAGTACGTGTTCCTGCTGGTGGGTGCGGAAAACATCGGTTCCGATCCGGCCAACTGGCGGGTGCTCCTCGCCGGCCTCGGCTGGCTCGCGCTGATGACCCTCGTCTGCTACCGCGGTATCGAGATCGCGGCCGCGGTCCAACGCGCCCTGCTCTTCCTGGAGTTCGGCATGCTCGTGGCCCTGTCCGTCGTCGCGCTCGTCAAGGCCTACGGCGGCTCCGCGCCGGCCGGGGCCCGGCGGCCTAGCCTGTCCTGGCTCAACCCGTTCGAGGGCGCGTCCCTGAGCGCGTTCGTCAGCGCGCTGGTGCTGATGCTGTTCATCTACTGGGGCTGGGAGACGGCGCTCACCGTCAACGAGGAGACCACCGACCGGCACCGCGTCCCGGGCCGCGCCGCGACCTGGTCCACGGTGCTGCTGGTGACGCTGTACCTCCTCGCCACGTTCGCCGCGATCTCCTTCGCCGGCATCGGCGACTCCGGGATCGGCCTCAACAACCCGGACAACTCAGGGGACGTCCTCTACGGCTTCGGCACCGCGGTGTTCGGGTCGAGCGGCTTCGGCTCGGTGCTGTGGCACCTGCTGATCGTCATGGTCCTCACCTCGGCCGCCGCCTCGACGGAGACGACCGTACTGACCCTGAGCCGCACGATGCTCTCGATGGGCGACCAGGGCGCGCTCCCCCGCGCACTGGCCCGGGTGCACCCACGCTTCCGCATCCCCCACGTGGGCACGATCGCGGTCGGGGTCATCGGCGCGGTGGTGTACGTCGCGCTGAACTTCCTCGGCCACGGTCTCGTCCTCGGCGACGCGGTGTCCGCGTGCGGGGTGCTGATCGCGTTCTACTACGGGCTCACCGGGCTCACCTCCGCCTGGGCGCACCGCACCGGGCCGCGCGCCAAGGCGGCGGACCTCTGGCTGACTGTCGCCCTCCCCGCGATCGGCGGGGTCGTCCTGCTCGCCGCGGGAGCCTGGAGCCTGGTCCAGGCGTGGGATCCCGTCAACAGCGGTACGAGTTGGACGCTCCCGTTCTCCTCGGGATCCCGTGTCGGCGGCACGTTCGTGATCGGCACCGGGACGGTCCTGCTGGGACTGCTCGCCCTGTTGATCTGCCGACGCTCGTATCCCACGTTCTTCGAACGCCGGTCAACTCCCGCTGCACAGGCCTGAGTTCGGACCTTCTTACCTAGGACCCTCCGCTCAATATCGCGAGGTTGATCACTCATGATCCTGCCAGGCACGGAGCAGCCCGCCTATCAGGTCGCCAAACGCGCGGATCTCGTCCGCCGGGCGAGCGCCGCGCTCCTACGACGCTCCCGGGAGCAGGCGAGTTCGTGAACAGCCGGCTCGCCTGTACGACGGTGCAGCCCCATGCCTGATCCGTTCGGCACCGCAGACCACCGCTCCGGCCCGCCCGGGACTCCCGCACCCGCGACCCCCGAGACCGGGAGACCATCCGTGTCCCTTCCGCAGGCATTCGTCGACCCCTCGTCCATCGCCGTCGTCGGTGCCACCGAGGACCGCGCCAAATGGGGTTACTGGCTCGCCACCGGTGCCCTCGCGGGAGCCGACCGGCGGCGGGTGTGGCTGGTGAACCGTCGCGCCGCGCAGGTCCTCGGACAGTCCTGCCGTCCGACGGTGGGCGACCTGCCGGGGACCCCAGACCTCGTCGTCGTGTGCGTGCCGCCGGAGCACGTCCTTCCCGTCGTGCGGGACGGCCTGGACAACGGATGCCGGGCGTTCCTCGCGATCACCGCGGGGCTCGGTGCCGACGAGGCCGAACTCGCCGCGCTGCTGCGCCGGGCGGGGGCGCGGCTGATCGGGCCGAACAGCCTCGGGTTGTTCAACGCCGCCACAGAACTCCGGCTCGCCTGGGGGAACTTCACGCCGGGGAGTCTGGCCGTCGTTTCGCAGAGCGGTCAGCTCGGCTCCGAGATCGCCGGCCTCGGCGCACGGGCCGGACTGGGCGTGTCCCGCTTCTACTCGGTCGGCAACCAGCTCGACGTGGGAGCCGCCGACGTACTCGAATCCCTCGTCACCGACGAACGCACCACCACGGTGGCCCTCTATCTGGAGAGCTTCGCCGACGGAGCACGGATCATCACCGCCCTCGAAGCCCTCCGCCGCGCGGGCAAGCACGCGCTGGTCCTCACCACCGGCGCCAGCGACGCGAGCCGTCGGCTCGCGCGGTCCCACACCGGTTCGATGACCTCGGCGCTCGACGTCGTCGACGCGGCGTGCCGCGCCGCCGGAGCCCTCCGGGTCGCGACGCCACGCGAACTCGTCGAAACCGCCCGGGTGTTGGACGCGACCGCTCCCCCGGGCGGACGCCGGGTCGCGATCATCAGCGACAGCGGCGGACAGGGCGGGATCGCCGCCGACCTCGCCGCCGATCGGGGACTCCGCGCGCCGGTCTTCACCGACCGGCTGCAGGCCGGCCTGCGTGCCCTGCTTCCCGCCGCGGCGGCGGTGTCCAATCCCGTGGACCTCGCGGGCGCGGGGGAAGCGGATCTCCAGGTCTACGCCCAGGTCGTCGAGTTGGTGGCCGCCTCCGGCGAGGTCGACTCGATCGTCCTGTCGGGGTATCTGGGTTGCTACGGCGAGGACTCGCCGAGCCTCGTCGACGCCGAGTCCGCCGTGATCGACCGCCTCGGCCACGGCCACCGGACGGGCGCGGCCGGCGTGCCCCTGATCGTGCACAGCATGAGCGCCGCCTCGCCGGCGGTCGCCCGGCTTCGGGAGCACCGCGTCCCGGTCTTCGACACCGTCGACGCGGCCCTGGGCGCGCTGGGCCACGTGACCCGGCTGGGCGGACAGCCCCGATCGGCTCCGGCAACCGCACGGACCGAAGCAGCCGCCACGACGACCAAGCGGACCGACGCGGCCGTCCCGGCACCCGTGCGGACCGACGCGGCCGTCCCGGCGCCCGGCTACTGGGCGGCTCGTACGTTCCTTACGGCCCTCGGCGTCGCGATGCCCGAGGCGCGACGGGTCACCGACGCGGCCGGGTTCGCGGAGGCCTGCGCGTCCCTGCGACCACCTCTGGTGCTCAAGGCCGGCTGGATCGAGCACAAGAGCGAGCACCGGGCCGTCAGAACCGGACTGAGCCCGGACTCCGCCGCCGCGGTGTTCCGCGAGATGTACGAACGGCTCGGCCCCGGCGAGTACGTCGTGGAGGAGCAGGACACCCGGCCGGGCGTCGTCGAGCTGCTGATCGGCGCCCGCCGGGACCGTGACTTCGGTCCGACCGTCACCGTGGGCCATGGCGGAGTCCACGCCGAACTCTGGCGTGACGTCTCCATGGAACTGGCACCGGTCGACCGGCGGACGGCGGCCGGGATGCTCGACCGTCTGCGCTCGCGCCGACTGCTGGACGGCTGGCGGGGACAGCCACCCGTCGACGTCGAGGCACTGATCGACGCGATCGTCGCCGTGTCCGAGGCGATCGCGGCCACCACCGGCGTGGCGGACATCGAGGTGAATCCGATCCGGGTCGGGCCCGCGGGCGCCCTGGCCGTGGACGCGCTCGTCGTCCCCCGTACCGCAGAAGTCGTACCGAAAGCCGCATGTGAAACAACCGGGGCGGACGGCCGCCGGAAATCCACCGAGGAGCAGGAGATATCGCGTGAGCACGTCCACTGAGCCCTGGCCGCTGACCGATGAGCAGCGGGCGATCGTCGAACTGTGCCGGGAGTTCGCCGCGAACGAGATCCGGCCGCGCGGACGCGAGGTCGACGAGCGTGACATCGAGTCCCCGCTGGACATCTTCCGGGCCGCGGCCAAGGTCGGCATCACCGACTTCATGCTGCCCGAGGAGTACGGCGGGGGCGGATTCACCGATGTGGTGACCCAGTGCCTGGTCCAGGAGCAGATGTGCTGGGGCGATCCGGGCATCGGCAACTTCGTGTGCTCCAACGGGTTCTTCGCCGATCCGCTGCTCGCGCTCGGCACGGAGTGGCAGAAGGCGGAGTGGCTGCGTCCGCTCGCCGGTCCGAACCCCCTTTACACCGCACTGGCGACGACCGAGCCGGAGGCGGGTTCCGACGCCGCGTCCATCGCCACGACCGCCGTCCGCGTCGAGGGCGGTTACGCGATCAGCGGGCAGAAGGTGTGGATCTCCAACGCGGGCCTGGCCGACCAGTACGTGGTCTTCGCCAAGACCGACCCCACCCGGGGCTCCTCCGGGGTCACCGCCTTCCTGTTGCGCAAGGGTGCCGAGGGGATGAGGTTCGGCGAGCCCATGCGCAAGATGGGCCAGCGCGCGATCGTCTGCCGCGAGATCTTCTTCGACGAGGTCTTCGTGCCCGAGTCCGACCGGCTCGGGGACGAGGGGCAGGGCTTCCGCGGTCTGATGAGGACCTTCGACATCTCGCGGATCGTGCTGGCCGCCGCGGCGACCGGAGCGGCCCGTGCGGCCTACGAGTACGCGCTTGAGTACGCCCGGGAGCGCAAGCAGTTCGGCAAGCCGATCATCGAGCACCAGGCCGTCGCGTTCCGGCTGGCCGACATGGCGACCCGTATCGAGTCCGCGTGGCTGCTGACGCTGCACGCGGCACGGCGGATGGACGCCGGGGCGGACGCCACGAAGCTCGCCGCCATGGCCAAGCTGCAGGCGTCGGAGACCGCGATGGCGGTGACCTGGGGCGCCGTGCAGACCCTCGGCGGATGGGGCTACTCGCGCGAGTTCCCGGTCGAGCAGTGGATGCGTGACGCCAAGCTGGAGGAGATCGAGGAGGGCACCTCGGACATCATGCGGCTGATCATCTCGCGACGCCTCTGACGACTCTCACGACTGCGACGTCTCTGACCCTGCCCCGGCAACAGGAGTGACATGACCTTCCGGAACGAGTTCACGGAGATGTTCGGGGTCGAACATCCCATCGTGTGCGGCGGAATGCTCGCGGTGGGCACCGCGGAGCTGATCTCGGCCGTCGCGAACGCCGGCGCGCTGGGATTCCTCAGCGCGCTGACCCAGCCCACCCCGGAGGCGCTCGCCCGGGAGATCGCGCGCTGCCGTGAACTGACCGACAAGCCGTTCGGCGTCAACCTCACCATCCTGCCCACCATCGAGCCGGTGCCGTACGACGACTACCGGGCCGTCATCATCGACTCGGGCGTGAAGGTCGTGGAGACGGCGGGCAGCAATCCCGCACCGCACCTGCCCGCGCTCAAGCGGGCCGGGGTGAAGGTCGTACACAAGGCCGTCGCCGTCCGGCACGCGCTCAAGGCCGAGGCACTGGGCGTCGACGCCGTCAGCATCGACGGGTTCGAGTGTGCCGGGCACCCCGGCCAGGACGACGTCCCCGGCCTCGTCCTGATCCCGGCCGCCGCCCGCAGGCTGCGCATACCGATCATCGCGTCCGGCGGCTTCGCCACCGGCGGCGGCCTCGTCGCGGCTCTGTCGCTCGGGGCGTGCGCGATCAACATGGGGACCCGGTTCGAGGCGACCGAGGAGGCGCCGATCCACCCGAACGTGAAGGCCCGGATCGTCGCGAACGACGAGCGGGGCACCCAGATCGTGTTCCGGGAGTTCGGCAACACCGCGCGGGTGGCGCGCAATTCGGTCTCGCAGGACATCGCCCGCCTCGGCGCGCGCCCCGGGGCCGCCTTCTCCGACGTCGCCGACCTCGCCTCCGGGAAGCGCGGCAGACAGCGGGTGCTGCGTGAGGGCGATGTCGAGGGCGGAATGTGGTGGGCCGGTCAGGCCCAGGGCCTCATCGACAGCGTGGAGAGCTGCGAGACGGTGGTCCGCACCATAGTGGCGGACGCGGAAACCATCATCCGCGACCGCCTCCGACGGCAGCTCGCACCATCGTCCGACATGACCCCGGCCGCGGCCGGCTGACGGGTTCCGCTGCACGGCGGCCCCCGGCACCGCCGATCATGAACGGCGAGGCCGCCCATCGAGCAATACCATCACCCGGCCGCCCACGGCGGCCTCCGCGGGCAGGCCACTCGGTCGGGTGACGGCAAGCGGCATCGTCGCTGCCCGGTGGACCGAAAAGTGCCGTTTCCGGGCTTCGTGGCCAGATCCCTCTTATCGTGGAGCGACACAGTGACCATCGGCGTCGAAGCGGGCAGGCCATGCAGGATCCGGATCCGGAGATCGACTATGCGGCGGTCTTCCGCGACCTGCCCGGCATGGTGGCACTGCTCACCCCCGAGCTCGTCTACCTCGACGCCAACGAGGAGTTCCAGCGCCTGTCCGGACGCAAACGCGAGGAACTCGTCGGCCGTTACATCTTCGACGTCTTCCCCGAGAACCCCAAGGACCCGGCGGCGGCCGGCATGCGCGAGACCCGGGAGTCGATGCTGCGCGCGGTGACCACCGGAGAGCGCGACACCATGGCCCTGCTCCGCTACGACATCGAGGACCCCGAGCAGTCCGGCCGATGGGTGGAGCACTTCTGGAGCCCGGTCAACGCGCCCGTCCGCGGCCCGGACGGCAAGGTGATGCTGATCGTCCACCGGGTCGAGGAGGTCACCGAGTTCGTCCGGGCCTTCGGCGGCCAGGCCGCCGACAGTCGGGCCCGGGTGCTGGAAGCCGAGTTGTACACCCGGGCACGTGAGCTGCAGCAGGTCAACGAGCGGCTGCGCACGGCCCACGCCCACGAGCGCGAGGTGGCCCTGACCCTGCAGGCGGCGATGCTTCCCCCGCCGCGACCCGTCGGCCACCACCGGGCGGCCGTCCGCTACCGGCCCGCCGTGGGCGCCCTGAACGTCTGCGGGGACTGGTACGACCTGGTCGACCTGCCCGACGGCGGAATGGCGGTCGCCGTCGGTGACGTCGTCGGGCACGGTCTGGCGGCCGCCTGCGTCATGGGCCAGCTGCGCAGCGCCCTGAGCGCGGCCTGCCGGGTCGCCGACGGCCCGGGCTCCGCCCTTGAGGCGCTCGGTCTGTACGCGCGTTTCGTCGAGGGCGCCGAGTCGGCCACCGCTGTGACGACGTTCATCGACTGGGACGACCACACCATCACCTACAGCTGCGCCGGCCATCCTCCGCCGGCCCTGCTCGACCCCGACGGCACGGTGACCTTCCTCGACCAGGCCACCGAACCGCCTCTGGGGGCCAGGCCCGAGCATGTCGTCCGGTCTCAGACGAGCGTGCCCTTCGCCGAGGGCGCCACGCTCGTCCTGTACACCGACGGACTGATCGAGCGTCGCACGGAGGACATCGACCGCGGTCTTGCCCGCCTCGCCGACTCCCTCGCCCACCACCGGCACGCGGAACCCGAGTCCCTGGCCGACGCCCTGCTCACCGACCTGCTCCCCGCCGAGGGCAACACCGACGACACGGCCCTGATCGTTCTGCGTCTGTGACGGCGGCTTCGCCACCCCGCCCCTGAGGACGGCCCGGTACGGGACTGGGCCGGCGGACCGCACGACTGGCTTGAACCGGTAGCCCGGCGCCCGCCCGACAACCCCGTGCGAGTACGGCGAACGAGCATGGCGAGGCGCCCCGTTCGCCGGGGACGCGGATCAGCGGACACCCGGCAGACGGAGGTCGCCCACATAGTCGCCTGCCTTCAGGAACTGGCCGGCCGTCTGCGCGTCGTCGTCGTGATCGTCGACCAGCTTGACCGGGAACCGGAACGCCGGGACGACCCCTGTCCGGCGGAACTGTGCGCGCCTCGCGCGCCCGGCCTGGCCGCCTGAAGCTGCTCGCCGGGCCGCAGGCGGCACCACGTGGACCAGCGGCAAGACGGCGACCAACCACTACAGCGACGACACCGACAGTCCGGCCTGGACCGCCGACTCCTCCGGCACGATCACCCGCTCGGTCACTGACATGACAGGCGCCCTGGGCGCAACGACATCTGCGAGCGGCGCCATCACACTGCAGTTCGCGAATCTGCACGGTGACATAGCGGTCACCCTGGCCACGGCCACCACAACCACGACCGCCTACTCCTACGACGAGTACGGAAACACCACAAATACGTCACGCTACGGCTGGCAAGGCAACGCCCTGCGGGCCAGTGACACCCCCACAGGCAGCACACTGATGGGCCTGCGCCTCTACAACCCGACAACAGGCCGCTTCCTCCAGACCGACCCTGTCCAAAACGGCAGCGCCACCGCACACGACTACTGCAACGGCGACCCGGTCAACTGCTCCGACCTGAACGGTCAGTGCCCGAGCTTCCTGCGCCATCCAGTGAAGTCGAGCCTCTGCACGGCCGCCCTGGTCGCGGTCCAGGCCGTAATCGACGTGCTGGGAGATGCCTTGTGTGTGGCCGCGGCCACCGCCCTCGCCATCGTCGGTGGAGTGATCGTGAACGGGGTAGGAGCAGCAGTCGGTTACTACGTCGAGGCACGCTGGAACGGGCATTTCTCCTACAGCTAGTACTCCAGTCGTAGATCGTGATGGTGCTGGTCGGTGTGGGTGTCCGGTCTCAGGAAGTGGTCTCACCGGTCTTGTTCGGCGTGGCGATGGACTTGGATGTCTCAGTGGAGGTCGATGACGAGACCACTGTCAGCGACCGTGATGCCGCCTTCGTATGCCCGGCGGGCAGCGTCCACGGAGGCATGTGGGTCCGATCCGGGCCATAGATGGGTGAGCAAGAGGCGACCCACATGCGCTTGAGCGGCGTACTGGCCGGCCTGCCGCGCGCTGGAGAGGTACTGCGCGGAGTGCTCGGGCACTTCCTCGGCATAGGTGGCCTCGGCAATGAATACATCGGCATCCCGCGCCAGGTCCGTGATGTCGGGGCACGGCCCGGTGTCACCGGTGTAGGCCAGCCGCTGCCCACCAGCCGTCAGCCGGATGCCCGCGTTGGGCACCCAGTGCGGTAATGACCGCGTGGCTACCTCGAACGGACCGATCTCGAACCGCGCGCCCGGTATGAACTCGTGCAGCAGGTAGGAGGCGTCAAGCATTCCCGGCCGGTCCAGGGCGAGGACCGCATCGAGAGCCCGGTGTGGGGCAAAGACCGGTAGTGCGGGCGGCGGGTCATCGTCCAGAGCCCTGGCCCGCAGCAGCGGGTTCAGGTCGGCACAGTGGTCGGGGTGCCCATGACTGATCAGCACCGCGTCGATGCCGTGCGGAGCCGTATGCTCCAACAGCCGGGGAAGGGCGGCGTATCCGAGGTCGATGACAAGCCGAAAGCCCTCGTGCTCCACGAGGAAACCACTGCACGCCAGACCAGCCGACGGCCAGGCACCACAGCCCCCCAGCACAGTGATCCGCATGGTCTTCACCATACGAGACCCGCTGGCCGGCATGTGCTCATTTAGAGGGACAGCCGGTTACACAGACTGGTGCGGCCACTGGTGATCATCGTGGTTTGTGAAGACAACGAATGCTCAGGCGATGGCCGCGGGTCGCAGCGTAGACCCAGCGCGCCGGCTGGCGATGTTCGATCATGTGATGGGCCGGACAGCAGGACGGTTCGCGTGGGTCGAATCCCGGCGTCGGGTCCGGAAATTGGTGCTCGGGCTGCTGTCGGACCTGCCGCGTAAGAACTGCTGGACCATCGCGGAGTGGGCCGGGGAGACCACCCCGGACGGCATGCAGCACCTGCTCAGTCGGGCCAAGTGGGACGCCGACCGGATACGCGACGACACGCGGGAATACGTGGTGGAGCACCTGCACGACACCCAGGCGGTACTGGTGGTCGACGAGACCGGGGACGTGAAGAAGGGCACCGGCACGGTCGGCGTCCAGCGCCAATACACCGGCACCGCGGGCAGGATCGAAAACGCCCAGGTCGCCGTCTACCTGGTCTACGCCGGTCGGAGCGGGCACGCGGCGGTGGACCGGGAACTGTATGTCCCGCGCTCGTGGACGGCCGACCCCGGTCGCTGCCGGGATGCCGGACTCGGCGAGGACATCGCCTTCGCGACCAAACCGGAACTTGCCAACCGCATGATCACCCGGTTCCTGGACGCCGGCCACGGCGCTTCGTGGGTCGCGGGCGACGAGGTCTACGGCGGCAACCCGAAACTGCGGGCCGCGCTGGAGGAACGCGGCACCGGCTATGTCCTCGCCGTGGCCTGCTCCCACGAAGTCACCACCCAGGCCGGGAAGTTCCGCGCGGACGCCCTGGCCAAGAAGCTGCCGAAGCGGGCCTGGCAGAAGCTGTCCGCCGGAGCGGGAGCGAAGGGCCACCGCTTCTACGACTGGGCCGTCATCGACCTGGCCGCCCCCACCCCCGGCAGCCGTCAACTGCTGATCCGTCGCAATCGCACCACCGGCGAACTCGCCTACTACCGCTGCTACTCGCCCGCGCCGGTGCCGCTGACCAGACTGGTGCAAGTCGCCGGATCAAGGTGGCGGGTGGAGGAGTTCTTCCAGTCCGGCAAGGGCCTGGCCGGACTGGACGAGCACCAGGTCCGCCGCTACACGTCCTGGTCCCGGTGGGTCACCCTGGCCATGCTCGCGCACGCCTTCCTTGCCGTCGTCCGAGCCGATGAACATGCCCGCCCGTCCCGCACCGGACGGGCTCATACGGCTCACCTGCAACGAGATCAAGCGCCTGTTCATCACGCTCGTTGTCCAGCCCGTCCACGACACGGCCCACCGGCTCACTTGGTCCAACTGGCGCCGCCGCCACCAGGCCCGGTCCCAGGCCAGCCACTACCGCCGACAAGCCGCTCAAGCGTGAAGATCACGATTTACGGCTGGAGTATTAGGAGCAGAAGCCCGTCGACGGACAGCGGCCACAACGAGGCACTGACCGCATCCTCCCCGCCCTGCAACGCGAACTCCCGCTGGTGAACATACGAGGCGTATGCGGCGACGCCGGCAACAACGAGAGCACACAGCGGCCGGATCCACGCATCGAGATCAAAGCCGCTCTTCCGTGAGGCCATCTGGCCGGTTTCGGCGCCATCAGTCATCGAGACCACCGTCGCCCGCCGGGTCTCCGGTCTCCCTGGGTAGTCACCCTCCCCCGGTGGTTTGCCCCTGCGTCAACGGCCGGATGGCGTCTCCGCGGGAAGCCCCCGGACACAGGAAAGGGCTCCGACCGGCCCATAAGACCAGTTCAGAGCTCTGATGGCAGACGAGCCGGGCCGTACGCCGGGATCACCGGTAGCTCGTCTCAGCCCATCCACAGGTTCCCCGGCCGATTGTCAGTGATCGCCGCTAACGTTCCGCTTGTCGTCGCACAGACGTCGGGATGTCCCGGCTGAACTGTGCATTCTTCGGGCTGTGTTGATGTGGAAGGCGGGGGCATCGTGGGTTGGCTGTCGGCGGGTGACGGGTATGAAGTCGCCCTGGTGGAGGGGCGGGTGGCGGCGCGTGCCACTGGGGGCCGGGCAGCGGGGCGGCAGTTGAAGTCCCTGCCGCGTGCGCTCAAGGACCACCCGGAGGTGGACCGGCTGCGGCGGTTCGCCGAATGGCTGGATCGGCACGCTGCGGGGTGCGTCGCTCAGGTCGATTCCTGGATGGTGTCGTCGCTGCCCGTCCCCACCGGCCTGCTGGCCCGTGTGTGGCCGGACGAGGCCTGGCAGTCGGCCCTGCGCGACCTGGCCGTGGTCGGCGACGACCCGGACGAGGTCGGCTTCCTGCGGGGCACCACCGAGGACGGCGAGCTGCGGGTGGTGAACCTCGACGGCGAGACGGTACGGCTGTCCCCGCGCACGGTGACCCTGCCGCACCCGGTACTGCTGCCGGACCTCGACGACATCCGGGAGTTCGCCGCCGAGTTGGGCATCGTGCAGCGCGTCGAGCAGATCCACCGGGCGACCTGGCAGCGCCCCGACGAACTCGCCCCCAAGGCCACCGAGATACGGGAGTTCGCGGGCGGCTCGTTCCGCTCCCGCTTCGCGCTTGCCGCGCGCGCCAGTTCGCTGGGCTACCGCGTCTCCGGCGGCTACGCCACGGCCCGGGTGCGCGACGGCGGGCGCACCGTCGAGGCCTCCGTGTGGATCGGGGAGCCGTACTGGGAGGACACGGTGGAGACCGGGGGCCTCAGCTGGCAGGACCAGGACGGCCGTGCCCTGCCGTTGCGGGAGGTGGGCCCGGTGGCCTGGTCCGAGGGGATGCGGATGGCGGCGGCCTTGTACGCCGGGCGTGACATCGAGAAGGGCAAGGACGCATGAGCGGGGGGACGCAGGTGTCGTACGAGGACATGCTCGCGGCGGGGGTGGTGCTGCCGCCGGACGCGGAGGGCGCCGGTGAGCGGGCGGTGCCGCTGACGGCGCGCACCTATCGTCACCCGGGTCTCGACGACCGGGTGGTGGTGCGGCTGGTCGCCGGTGAACTGGGCGCGGCGGAGGACCTGGCCGCCGGTTTCCTCGGCCTGGAACAGGCCGCCGAACCGGCCGTGGTGGGGCTGGGGCTGCGTCAGTCGCTGGGCTTTCCGGAGTGGGTGCTGGTGCACCACCCCGAGGACGGACACCACGCGCTCGGTGTCGTACCGGACCTGGAGCGGGCGGCCCGGCAGGTGAAGTCCCGGCCCAAGGCCGCCCTTGACGCCTATCTGGAGCTCGGCGCGCGGCTCGCGGCCTCCGTCCCGCACTTCCTGCCGACGTTCTACGAGCAGGCGGGCCGGGTCTTCCTCGCGGAGGAGAACGCCACCTACGCGGCGCAGTTGTTCACGCGGGCCCGCAAGGCCGAGGCGGAGCACGGGCTGGTCATCGAGGAGGACCGCCTCGACGCGGTGTTCCTGGAGTTCGCGTTGGCGGGCGCGCTGCCGGTGAAGGTGCTGTCCTCCTACGGCAAGGAGCTGACCGCGCGGGTGCCGGCCGAGGAGGCGCTGCGGCGTTTCACCCGGCTGTGTCTGCGCCGTACCGCGGGCGGTCTGCCGCCGTCC
>NZ_JAWOAI010000177.1:0-17743 GCF_033194735.1 Streptomyces sp. W16 | reverse complement strand
GAGCCGCTGCTCCGCCCGCGCCCGCGCCTCACGCTCCGCGCGCGCCCCCCGGTCCAGCGAATCGGCCCGCCCGGCAAGCCCCTTGACCCGCTCCTCATGCGTACGGACCTGAAGCCGCGCCTCCATCTCGGTCTGCCGAGCGTTGGCCCCATCGGCGGCGAGCCGATCCCGCACGGAGGTGTCGGGCTCTTCCTCGACCGGCATCTCCTCGGCAACGGCGAGCCGTTCGGCCAGCACTTCAGCCTCTTCTACGGCCTTGTCGAGCGCCTCCTGCGCCCGTGCGGCGGCAGCGGCGGACCGTTCCGCCTCACCTGCGGCCCCGCGCGCCTGCCCGGCCAGCCGTCCCAACTGCTGTGCTACGGCCGACTTCTCGCGCTCGGCCGCACGGCGCCGCTCCCCCAACTCCTCGACCAGCGCGGCACATTCCTTGCGCCGCTCGGCTGCGGCCTGCTGGGCGCCGGTCAACTCCTCGCAGCGGACTGCCAGTTCTTCGAGTTCTGTGGCGGCTTCGTCCACGGAGGCCTGGACTTCGAGGAGGCTGGGGGCGCCGGCGGAGCCGCCGTGGGCGAAGTGGGCGCCGAGTAGGTCGCCTTCGGCGGTTACTGCGGTCAACTCGGGATGTGTGTATACGAGTTGTTCGGCGGCTTCGAGGGTGTCCACGACGACGATGTTGTGGAGGAGGCGGCGGATGGCGGGCATGAGGTCGTTGGGGGCGCGTACCAGGTCAGCCGCGAAAGGTAGTTGGGCGTCTGCGGGTGCATCGTGGCTGGTCGCGCCGTTCCCCGCGCCCCTTTGGGGCGCCCTGGCCACCGGCGATGAAACGTCCACGTCTCCTGCCAACAGCAGTGCCGCCCTGCCCCCGTCCTGCTTGCGCAGCAAGCGGATCGCGTCCGCCGCCGACGCCGGAGTCGTCACCGCGATCGCGTCCGCCGCCGCGCCGAAGGCCGCCGCCAGGGCGACCTCGTGACCCGGGGTCACCGTCAGCAGTTCCGCCGCCGGGCCCAGGATTCCGGTGAGGCGGTCGCGGGCGCCGAGCAGTATCCCGGTGCCGTCCTTCCGCCGTAGGCCCAGCGCCAGTGCGTCGCGGCGGGCCTGGGTGGCGGCGCGTTGGCGTTCTGCCGCTGTGGACGCCTCGCGGGCGGCGGACTGGGCGGCTTCAGCCTCTGAGAGCCCGGCCCTGGCCACCTGGTGCTGTTCGGAGAGTTCCTCGTCGCCGGCGTCGAGGCCGTCGACCTCGGCCTGGAGTGTCTCGTACTCCTCCTGTGCGGTGGTCGCCCGCTCCTGGGCCTCGTCTCGGGCGGAGGCGAGGCGGTCGATCTCGGCCTGGGCGGAGGCGGCGCGTGAACGGGCCGCGTTGACCTGACCGTTGAGCCGGGCGAGGCCCTCGCGGCGGTCGGCGATGGAACGGGCGACGTCCTTCAACCGCCGTTCCTCGGCGATGAGTTCGCGCTCCAGTTCGGAGCGGTGGGCGACCGTGTCCTCCAGGGCGTGCTCGGCCGCCTCCAGGGCCGCTTCCAACTCGGCTTCCTGCTCGCGGATCCGGGCGGCCTCGCGCTCCATGTCCTCGGGGTCACGGCCGCGCCGTTCCTCGGGCGGGGCCGACGTCGCGCTCTTCACCCGGGCGTCGGCGAGCGAGACCGTGCCGCGCACCCGCTCGGCCAGCTGGGACAGCTCGTACCAGGTCTGCTGGGCGCGCTGGAGACGCGGGGTGAGCTGCCGTACCTCGTCCTCCAGGAGCCCCTCGCGCTGAAGGGCCTTGCGCAGCTCCAGTTCGGCGGACTCCTTGCGTTCCTTCAAGGCGGCCTCGTCGGCGATCTCGGTGTTCAGCGCCTGGTGGAGCCGTACGAGATCGTCGGCCAACAGCCGCAGGCGCGCGTCTCGGAGATCCGCCTGGATGACGGCGGCGCGGCGGGCGACCGCGGCCTGGCGGCCCAGGGGCTTGAGCTGGCGGCGGAGTTCGTCGGTCAGGTCCTGCACGCGCGCGAGGTTGGCCTGCATCGCGTCCAGTTTGCGGAGCGCCTTCTCCTTGCGCTTGCGGTGCTTGAGGACTCCCGCCGCTTCCTCGATGAAGGCGCGGCGGCCCATCGGGTCGGCGTGGAGTACGGAGTCGAGCTGGCCCTGGCCGACGATGACGTGCATCTCGCGGCCGATGCCGGAGTCGGAGAGGAGTTCCTGGATGTCGAGGAGGCGACACGTGTCGCCGTTGATCTGGTACTCGCTGCCGCCGTTGCGGAACATGATCCGCGTGATGGTGACCTCGGCGTATTCGATGGGCAGCGCCCCGTCGGAGTTGTCGATGGTCAGGGACACCTCGGCGCGGCCCAGCGGGGGGCGGCCGGTGGTGCCGGCGAAGATGACGTCCTCCATCTTGCCGCCGCGCAGGGACTTGGCGCCCTGTTCGCCCATGACCCAGCTGAGCGCGTCCACGACATTGGACTTGCCCGAGCCGTTCGGACCGACGACGCACGTGATCCCCGGCTCGAACCGGAGCGTGGTCGCCGAGGCGAACGACTTGAACCCTCGCAGGGTCAGGGCCTTGAGGTGCACGGCGCTGGACTCTACCTTCCGCTGCTCGCTCTCTCCATGAACGTCCGGTTCCCCGCGGTTTCGCCCTTGAACGTGCAGGGCACACCAAACGTTAAAGAGGGTGGAGGCTTGCGGGGGAAAGAAAGAAGGGACGCCGAAGCGTCCCTTGCAAACTCTGACAACTTAGCGGTTGATGCAGGCCGCCCAACCACTGCTTGTCATGTGATGCGTCGCAGTGATCAGGTGAGCGCGGGCTCCGCCTGGCGTGCGTCGAGCTCGAGAAGCGAATCGTGAGTTGCGGCAGCCGTGAGCGCGTCGTTCTCGTCCTGGATCCGAACAAGCTCGGATTCCAGGTCCTGGACGCGTTGCTGGAGCCGTCGCATCTCGGCGAGGAGTCGCGGGTCGGAGCCGCCGACGTAACCGAGAAGCGCCTTTGCCATGATGGATGGTCCTCCACACTGAGTGACCGACCGAAGCGGTGTGGGTCGTGAGGGAATCGCACCCGCGATGCTTGACACGCGTGAGGGTTGCTCTGCTGTTCTTCCATGCCAAACAGCTAAGGTGCGCGGGGTTTTCAGCGTCTCACCAAAATGTTTGACGGTCAACACGATCACGCCCCGTATTGGCGGGCAACCCGGGGGTACGCGGCCCTGACCGGGCGGCGCTGCGACTCCTGCGGGGCCTGACGGGAATGGCGATCATCCTTAGGTGCGGAGCCTGCCAGAGCGAGCCGTTCTTGGCAACCACCAGGTCATTTCTGCTGTGGGCAGGTGCCGGCGGCATGCCCCTCCCCTTCCGCCAGGGCCGCTTTACACCTTTCCGGAGAATGTGTTCAGCGGATCGCGAAGCCGTCGTAGCCGCCGCGAGGTGTGTCCCAGATCTCGGTGACGCCGTCCACGCGCCCGGGCGTGTCGTGTCCCTGGAGCCAGTCGAGGAGTCCTTCGCAGCCCTCGCGCGATCCCTCCGCGACCACTTGCACGCGTCCGTCGCCCAAATTGAGAGCAAAACCACTCAGGCCGCCGATCTCCAGGGCTTTGGCACGGGTAAACCACCGAAAACCCACACCTTGCACACGCCCTCGCACCCAGGCGACCAACCGCACATCCTCGCTCATGGCTGCAACCTAACCGGCCAATGTCTCTCCGGACACTTGCTCCCCACCCGCCATGCGGTACCGTCCGCCCCAATGAATCTCATATGAAACTCACTCGATCGAGTGAGCTGGGTCACCGCACGGACGAGTTGACCGCAAGGACGAAAGGCAAGGACATGGGACGCCACCGACGCTCCGCCGCCGGCCGCGCCGCCACGAGCCGCGCCACGGGGGTCACAGAGACGCACGGCTCATACACGAGCGGCTACGACCCGCAGGACTCGTACGACTGGAACGACCGGGCCGACGGTTCCGACTGGAACGCCGCCGACGGCTCGACGATCGGCATGGCGCCCTATCTGCACCCGGAGGGCCCCGCCGAGTTCCACCCGAACCGCCAGGCCCACACCGACCGCCCGATACACACCGACAGCCAGGTCCGCGCCAACTACGCCGGCCAGCCGAACCACGAGGCCCCTCCGAAGTCGGAGGCCCGGCTGCGGGCCGAGAGCCGACTGAAGTCCGACTCCCGGCTGAAGAGCGAGGCCTATCTCTTCGCCACCGAGGAGGACTACGCCGTGGTCTTCCCCGAGGCGGCGAGCGCCTCCTCCCGGGGTGACGGCTCACGCCCGGGCCGTGGTCGCCGTCGCAAGCGCAAGAGTGTGACGCCGGTCAAGACGGGCCTGATCGGGGTCTCCGCCGCCGTCGCCATCGGCACGGTCGCGGTCGCCACGGGTGCGATGCCAGGGCTGGAGAACTACAAGCTCGGCGGCGGCAACAACAGCGACAAGGTGCAGGCCGCGGGCTCGCCGTCCAACTCGGCGGCCGAGCAGGGCGGCACCTCCGGCAGCGCGGAGTCCCGCGACTCGGGCTCGTCCACGAGCCGTGACGCGAACCGCGCGGCCTCCCCGTCGGCGGCTCCGACCAAGTCCGCCACCGCTCCCGCCACCAAGGCCCCGGCGAAGAAGCCGGCGGCCACCCCGACCGAGGAGCCGACGACCACGACTCCGTCGGCGAAGCCCACTCCGACGCCGACACAGTCCGCGGACACGCCGGTGACGGTCTCCGCGGAGGCCACCGCCGAGGCCGAGGTGCTCAAGCTCGTCAACGAGCAGCGGGCGATCGCCGGCTGCAGCCCGGTGGCCGCCAACAGCTCGCTGACCACACTGGCCGAGAACTTCAGCCAGCAGATGGCCACCGAGGACTTCTTCGACCACACCGACCCCAGCGGGGCCACCCCCTGGGACCGGGCGGAGAAGCTCGGCATCACCAACCTCGGCGGCGAGAACATCGCCCGCGGCCAGGCCGACGCCGCCGCGGTCATGGACGCCTGGATGAACAGCCCCGGCCACAAGGCCAACATCCTGAACTGCGATTTCAAGACCCTGGGCGTCGGTGTGCACTTCGGCACCGGTGGTCCGTGGTGGACGCAGGACTTCGGGTACTAGTCCGACCGACCGGGACAGGGAGCGCTAACCAACGGTTAGTGCTCCCTTCTGGTTAGCGCTGCGTTCGCGTACGCTGAAGAAATGGACACCACCCAGCCACGTACGGAGGAGCAGAACTTCCCGTACAGCGTGTTCGCGAAGGCCTGTCCCTCCCGAGGCACCCTGGAGCACGTCACAGGCCGCTGGGGCGGACTCACCCTGTGCGCGCTGCACGAGGGCTCACTGCGCTTCAACGAGCTGCGGCGGCGCGTCGACGGCGTGAGCGAGAAGATGCTCTCGCAGACCCTGCAGGCGCTGGAGCGCGACGGCCTGGTCCACCGCGAGGCCCAGCCGACGAACCCGCCCCGCGTGGACTACGAGCTGACCCCGCTCGGACACGGCGTCGCCGAACGCCTGATGGGACTCGTCGACTTCGTGGAGTCCCGCATGGACGACGTCCTCACGGCCCGCACGCGCTACGACGAGACACGCGGCGGTCTCTGAGCGCCTAACCGCGCGGCGGCCTCTGGCACTTCGGGCAGAAGTAGCTCGACCGGTTCATCCAGGCCTGCCGCTTCATCGGCGTACCGCAGCGCCGGCACGGCAGGTCCTCGCGGCCGTACGCGTCGAGCGAGCGGTCGAAGTAGCCAGACTCCCCGTTCACGTTGACGTACAGGCTGTCGAAGCTGGTGCCGCCCACGTCGAGGGCCGCGTTCATCACATCCCGTGCGTGGCCCAGGAGTTCGGCGGTGCGCGGGCGGGTGAAGGTCGCGGTCGGGCGTTCGTAGTGGACGCGGGCCCGCCAAAGGGCCTCGTCCGCATAGATGTTGCCGACTCCGCTGATCAACGACTGGTCGAGCAGCGCCCGTTTGATGGTCGTCCGCTTGCGGCGCAGGGCCTGGTGGAACAACTCGTCGTCGAACAGCGGGTCCAGGGGGTCACGCGCGATGTGCGCGATGACGTCCGGCAGCCCGTCCGGGGTGGTGTCGTGCAACGACAGCCCGCCGAAGGTGCGTTGGTCGACGAAGCGGAGTTCGGTACCGAGGGCGTCGGCGAAGCGGACCCGGATGCGCAGGTGCTTCTCGTCGGGGAACTCGTGCTGCTGGACGAGGAGTTGGCCGCTCATCCCGAGGTGGGCCAGCACCGCCTGATCGGTGTCCTCAAGCGGCAGCCACAGGTACTTGCCGCGCCGGCTCGGGGTGCCGATGCGATGGCCCTTGAGGCGGTGCGCGAAGTCGTCGGCGCCGGCGACATGGCGTCGTACCGCACGCGGATGCAGTACCTCGGCGTCGGCGACGGTGCGCTGGGCGACCCACCGCTCCAGACCCCGCCGGACGACCTCGACCTCGGGCAACTCGGGCATGGCATCCCCTGTTGGTCACGGGTGAATGAGCCGAGCGCCCGCCCCACTCGGGGACGGGCGCTCGGGTCGCGCTGTTCGGTCAGGCGGACGCCGACGACGGGTCGGCGCTCTCCTCGGCAGGCTGCTCAGCGGCCTCGGTGACGACCTCGGCGGTCTGTTCGGCCGCCTCCTTCGCCTTCTTGGCTCGCTCGTCCGCGTCGGCCCGGATGGACCGCCAGGCGGACTCGGCGGCCTGCTGCTCCGCCTCCTTCTTGCTGCGGCCGGTGCCGGTGCCGTACGAGACGCCTCCGACGCGGGCGGCAGCAGTGAAGGTCTTCTCGTGATCGGGACCGGTCTCCGTGACCAGGTACTCGGGCACGCCGAGACTTTCGGTCGCGGTGAGCTCCTGGAGACTGGTCTTCCAGTCCAGGCCGGCACCGAGGTTCGAGGACTTCTCGATCAGCGGGTCGAACAGGCGATGTACCAGTTCGGAGGCCGCGTCGAGGCCCTGGTCGAGATAGACCGCGCCGATCACCGCTTCAAGGGTGTCGGCGAGGATGGACGCCTTGTCCCGGCCACCCGTGCCCTCTTCACCGCGGCCGAGCCGGATGAAGGAGCCGAGTTCCAGACCGCGACCGACCTCCGCCAGCGCACGAGAATTGACCACCGCGGCCCGCAGCTTGGCCAGTTGGCCTTCGGGCAGGTCGGGGTGGGTCGTGTACAGCGTGTCCGTGACGACGAGGCCGAGCACGGAGTCCCCGAGGAACTCCAGCCGCTCGTTCGTCGGCAGACCGCCGTTCTCGTACGCGTACGAACGGTGGGTCAGCGCACGCACCAGAAGGGCGGACTCAAGGTGATACCCGAGCCGCCCTTCCAACAGCGTGTGGGACGAGGCCGTGTCCGCGTGTTTCTTGGCGGTCGATTCCGCCTTGACGTCAGACATGGAGCCTCTCACCAGCCGCTCAGACCTCGAGAACCTGGCGCTTGTTGTACGTGCCGCAAGACGGGCACGCGATGTGCTGCTGCTTGGGCTCGTGGCAGCGCTCGCACGCAACCAGAGGGGTGACCGCAGCCTTCCACTGCGACCGGCGGTGGCGCGTGTTGCTGCGCGACATCTTCCGCTTCGGAACAGCCACGGCTACTTCTCCTGCTTCTCGTTGGCGCGCGCCGGTCGGGGCGCTTCGCCACTGATCTCGTCCTTCTCGCCGTCTTCGAGTGAACCGGCGAGTCCCTGCAGTGCCGCCCAACGGATGTCGACGGCTTCGTGGTGGTGGTCCGGGTCGTCCGTGAGCCGCACTCCGCACTCGGAGCACAGGCCCAGACAGTCGTCCTGGCACACCGGCTGCATCGGCAGTGCGAGCACCACCGCATCGCGCAGCACGGGTTCGAGGTCGAACAGGCCGTCCTCGATGAAGAGCATGTCCTCGTCGTCCTCGGCGTCGTCGACCGGTTCCGCTTTGGGGCGGCCACGGTCGTCGGCGTCAGGGTACGAGAACATCTCCTGGAATTCCGCTTCGAGCGACAGCTCAAGCGGCTCCAGACACCTTACGCACTCCCCCTTGGCCTGTGCACGGGCGGTGCCTGTGACAAGCACCCCTTCCATGACCGACTCAAGGCGGAGGTCGAGCTTCACCGGGGCGCCTTCCGGCACTCCGATGACTCCCTGGATCCCGAGATCCTTGGGAGCGTCGATAGAACGGGTCAGGCGCTGCAGCGCACCAGGACGCCGCCCCAGCTCGTGAGTGTCGAACACGAGAGGGTTGCGGTGGTCGAGGCGGGCGTTCAGAGCCATTCCTGTCTTTCGGTCTGCTGAGCTCAAGGGACGCTGCCCTTCGGTGCTTCCGGGCAGCGTTGATCGCGGACGTACACGCGACCGAAGAACCAGGATACTGGACCTTTCGCTCACGGCCCAATCCGGTGGTCCCTTACAGGCCTCGGCCCTGCTCGTACGCCCGCAGCTGCTCCGCGCTGATCATGCCGGTGTCGAAGAGGCTGGTCTCGTCGAGCGCGTAACCCTGCTGCTGAGCCTGCTGGTCGACCTGGGCCTGCTGCATCTGGTTCGGGTCGTACACGGGCTGCTGGCCGGTGTCGTAGCCCTGATAGGCGTACGGGTCGGCCTGCTGGTACCCGTAGGGGTCCTGCTGCTGGGGCTGGGCGTACTGCTGCTGGTAGCCGTACTGGTCCTGCTGCTGGCCCGTCTGCTGGTAGTCGTACGCCGCCTGCGGGGCGTAGTCCTGCTGCTCGGGCTGGAGCGGGGTGTTCGAGACCGGGGTGTCCGTGACGGTCGCGAGGTCGGCGAGGTAGTCGGCGTCGCTGGTGTGCTGGACCTGGCTGCCGTCGTCGTCGAAGGCGAGGGCGCCGAGGTCGTCACTGGCGATCCGGCCGTGCAGCTTCTGCCGGCCCTTTCCTACGGCCTCCAGGGTCTTGGCGAGGACCGCCTCGAAGGCGCCGAGTTTGACGTCCACGTACGCGTCGGCGTCGCGGCGCAGGGTCTCCGGGTCGTGGCTGCGCTCGGGGGCGTCCTCGTCCTCGTAGCCCTGGTCGTCGATGCCGGGGCCCGTGCCGAGCAGCTTCTCGCGGCCTCGCCCGACCGAGCCGAGGGTCTTGGTGAGGACGACCTCGAAGTTGGCGAGCTTGGAGTCGACGTAGTCGTCGGCCTCCGCGCGGACCTCCTCGGCCTCCTGGCGGGCCTCGGCGAGGATGCGGTCGGCCTCGTTCTGCGAGCGGCGGGCGACCTCGGTGTCGGAGATCAGCGAGCCGCGCTCGGCGTGCGCGGTCTGGATGATCCGCTCGGCCTCCTGGCGGGCCTGCTCGGCCATCTCGTGCCGGCCGCCGATCAGCTCCTGCGCCTCGGCCAGCGAGTCGGGCAGCGCCGCACGCACCTCTTCGAGCAGCGTGAGCAGCTCGGCGCGGTTGACCACGCACGAGGCCGACATGGGCATGGACCGGGCGCTGGAGACCGAGGCGACGATCTCGTCGAGCTTCTTCTGCACGTCCACCGTGTGCTCGCCACTCTCTACCGACGTGTTGGAGACGGACGGGTCGACTGTACGACCACTCCCGTCCCGCCCGACACCGGGTGACGCACAGTCAGTGCATCAGGCCTTGCCGATCCGGCCCTTGAGCGCTTCCAGGACCACCGGCGGCACGAGGTGGGAGATGTCGCCGCCCCAGGTCGCGACCTCCTTGACCAGCGAGGAGGACAGGAAGCTGTAGGTGGGGCTGGTCGGGATGAACAGGGTTTCGACGCCCGACAGTCCGTTGTTCATCTGCGCCATCTGGAGCTCGTAGTCGAAGTCGCTGACCGCGCGCAGGCCCTTGACGATGGCGGGGATGTCGCGCTGCTTGCAGTAGTCGACGAGGAGGCCGTGGTAGGCCTCGACCTGCACATTGCCGAACTCGGCCGTGACCTCGCGGATCAGTTCGATCCGCTCGTCGACGGTGAACAGGCCCTTCTTCGACTGGTTGATCATCACGACGACGTGCACGACGTCGTACAGCCGGGAGGCACGGGCGATGATGTCGAGGTGGCCATTGGTGATGGGGTCGAAGGACCCTGGACAAACGGCGCGGCGCACTTGATTTCCCTCGCTCTCCGGTCCGGTCATCGTGCGTCTTCGCACGTAGAGGCGGCGCGACCGTACCAAAAGGTCCCCTCGCCGTAACGACGGGCCCGGATCCCCTCGAAACCGTCCGGCCACCCGAATTCGCCGCCTCTGGTGCTGCGCTCCACGGTGACGAGCGCGTCCGGCGCGAGCCAGCCCCCCGACCGGAGTGTGAGGAGAATCTCCCGAAGATCGTGATCTGGGACAACATACGGCGGATCGAGAAAGACGATGTCGTACGGGTCTGCCGGCGCCGGTGTCTGGACGACCTGTTCGGCCTTGCCCGCCCTGACCTCGGCGCCGGGGAGGCCGACGTTCTTGACGTTCTCCCTGATGACCCGGGCGGCCTTGGCGTCGGCCTCTACGAGGAGGGTGTGGCTCGCGCCGCGGGAGAGGGCTTCGAGGCCGATGGCGCCTGAGCCTGCGTAGAGGTCGAGGACGCGTTCGCCGTTCAAGGGGGCGCCGAGGAGGGACTGCCAGGTGGAGAAGAGGCCCTCGCGTGCGCGGTCGGAGGTGGGGCGGGTGCCGGTGCCTGGCGGCACGGCGAGTCGACGTCCGCCGGCTTGGCCGGCGATCACGCGGGTCATCTTGGGTCCTTGTTCGTCGGTCAGTGCAGGTTCATTGTGGCTGGTCGCGCAGTTCCCCGCGCCCCTGGGTGGGGCAGCCCTAGCCCTTCTCCAAGTACTGCTCTCTTTCCTCGTCCAGCAACGCGTCCAGTGCCACACGCAGGCCCGGTAGACGCTCCAACTCGGGATCCGCCTCGACGACCGCCGTCGCCTCCTCCCTCGCCTCCGCGATGATCTCCTCGTCCTCGATGACCGACAGCACCCGCAGGGACGTGCGGGCACCGGACTGGGCCTGTCCCAACACATCGCCCTCTCTGCGCTGTTCGAGGTCGATGCGGGAGAGTTCGAAGCCGTCGAGTGTGGACGCGACGGAGTTGAGGCGCTGACGGGCCGGGCTCGCCTCGGGCATCTCGGTGACCAGGAGGCAGAGGCCGGCCGCGGAGCCACGGCCCACTCGGCCGCGCAGCTGGTGGAGTTGGGAGACGCCGAAGCGGTCCGCGTCCATGATCACCATGGCGGTGGCGTTGGGCACGTTGACGCCGACCTCGATGACCGTGGTGGCGACCAGGACGTCGGTGTCCCCGGCGGCGAAGCGGCGCATCACGGCGTCCTTGTCGTCGGGGTGCATACGGCCGTGCAGCACCTCGATCTTCAGGCCCTGGAGGGGGCCCTTGGCGAGCTGGGCGGCGATGTCGAGGACGGCGAGCGGCGGGCGCTTCTCGGCCTCGTCCTCTGCGGACTTCTTCTTGCCGGCCTTCTTGGGGTCGTCGTCCTCGTCGCCGATGCGTGGGCAGACGACGTAGGCCTGATGGCCGTTGCCCACCTCCTCGCGGACCCGTTCCCAGGCGCGGGCCAGGAAGTGGGGCTTGTCGGCGGCGGGGACGACATGGCTGGCGATGGGTGAGCGGCCGGCCGGGAGTTGGTCGAGGACCGAGGTCTCCAGGTCGCCGAAGACCGTCATGGCGACCGTGCGCGGGATGGGGGTGGCGGTCATGACGAGGAGGTGCGGGGGTTGTTTGCCCTTGCCTCGCAGGGCGTCGCGCTGTTCGACGCCGAAGCGGTGCTGTTCGTCGACCACGACCAGGCCCAGGTCGTGGAACTGGACCTTGTCCTCGATCAGCGCGTGCGTGCCGATCACGATCCCGGCCTCGCCGGTGACGAGGTCGAGGAGGGCCTGGCGGCGGGCGGCCGTCCCCATGGAGCCGGTGAGCAGCGTGACCTTGGTGGCCCGCTCGGCGCCGCCCAGCATCCCGCCCTCGGCCAACTCGCCCATCATCTCGGTGATGGAACGGTGGTGCTGCTGCGCGAGCACTTCGGTGGGCGCGAGCATCGCGGCCTGGCCGCCCGCGTCGACCACGGCGAGCATGGCTCGGAGGGCGACCATGGTGTTGTGGGTCACTGTGAAGTTGTCGGTGACGTAGGCGTGGCTGGGGTGCGCGACGCTGATGCACTGGACGGGCTTACGTCCGACATACTCAACTGCTCGGATTCCGCGGCGAAACGTGTTGTATTTCGGCCTGGTCCCTACGCGTTCGGCCTTGCGGGCGAGCCTGAACGGAGCGTATTCGTCAGGCAGGGCCACGGAGACATTGAAGGCCGCCATCTTCGGCAGGACGCGCGCTCGACCGCCGAGTGAACGCACCAGCCAAGCCACATCGTTCGCCAGTGCGAGCGAGGCAGAACAGAACGAGATGCTGAAGCCGTCCGCGTTGACGGTGCCATCCGTGTCCATCAGCCCTTGCAGCAGAGCTAGGCGGTTCTTGATCGATGTGTTCTTGAACTCGTCGGGAACGAACTTTCCGTGCGATGTGACACCCCAGAGATTCAACCCACGCAGGGTCTGGATCACGGGGTTGCGGACGCCTCCGGCACGTTGGGCGAGCTGAATGGTGAAGTCGCAGCAAGGACCCTTCACCGGGACCACTTGGCACTCCGGGGCCACAGCTGTCGCCACGGCATCACGAATCTCGTCGTCGATCGTGGAAAATCGCAGGTTGTGCCGGAATGAGCCGTCTCCCAGGAGAAGCCCGAAGAGGTAGGGATCGAGAGGCAGTCCGCAGTCGCCTCCGAGGTCGACCGGGGCCGCTGCCGGGACATACCACTTCGAAGATCCGTTGGCCTTGAACGTGTCCAGGCGGATCTCCCTCGTCGTCATGACTTTGGGAGCTTGTCCTCGGTGCCATCCGCAGCTCGTGCCGACGATCCAAAGGTGCTCGTCGTCGCACTCCACATGGCTTCCGTCGGAAAGGACCAAGCGCCAGACCTCGCGCTCTCCCTGGGGGAAGACACCGTCGATCAGCGCGATTTCCCCGCCCGGCACAACAAGTTCGTCCCCCACCTTCAGATCGCCCATACGACGGAACCCGGCAGGCGTGAGCACGAGCGAGTCGAGCGGCTGCGCCTTGCCCGAACCAACCTCCCCCTGCAGCAACCGATGCATCGGATGCTGCGTCGCCAGGTCGTCGAAGATCTCCTTGGAGACCTTCAGCTGGCCGTCCGTGAGGGTGAAGGGGAGGCGGTCGTCGAAGGCGGTGAGGAGGCCGTCCGGGGACGGTTTGCGGGCTACCGCCGGGAGTTGGGCGTCGGTGTGGCGGCGGCGGGCCAGGGCGACCTGGAGGACGAAGGCCTCGTCCCACTTGAGGCGGTCGCGGGCGGTGGCGATGTCCGCCTTGGTGTGGGGGCGGTGGATCTTGAGGAGGGCTTCCGGGAGGGAGACCAGGCCGCGGCCCTCGCGGAGGGAGTCCGGGAGGGGGTCGACGGCCTCCTGGGCGCTGGGCAGGGCTGTCTGGAGCGCCTTGCCGATCTTCCAGGACTCCAGTTTGGCGGTGGCGGGATAGATGGGGATCAGGGTGCCCGCCCAGGTCTCGACCGCGTCCTCGGCGTCGCCCTTCAGCAACTCGTATGCCGGATGCGCGAGTTGCAGACGGCGGTTGAAGACGGAGACCTTGCCGGCGAACATCGCGCGTGTGCCCGGCAGCAGTTCCTTGTGGGGTTTGTGAACTCCCGAGCCGAAGAAGACGAGTTGGAGCCGGCCGCTGCCGTCCGTGATCGTGACTTCGAGTCGCTGGCCCTTGCCCCGGGGGGCCTTGCTGGACGCGAAGGTGTGCAGCCGGGCGTCGGCGACCTGGGCGACCACGGTGACGTGCTCGTCCATCGGCAGGTCGGCGAGGTGCGTGAGCTGGCCGCGCTCCTCGTATCTGCGCGGGTAGTGGTGCAGGAGGTCGCCCACCGTGTGCAGGCCGAGATGCTCGGCCATCACCTTCGCGGTGGCGGGGCCGAGCACCTTTTTCAGGGGTTCTTCCAGTGCGGGCACGAGATCCATTGCACACCACGCCACTGACAATGCCGTATACGTCTCGCGAAACCCCTGGTCAGGCGGGTCGTTCGGGCCCTAGGATGGCGCGCTCCGGCCATCCCCCGCGGTCACCGCCTCACAGGGACCGCCCGACCCTCGCGCCGTTCGCACCTTCCCCCACCTCGGCGCTGCGACGATGGACTCCCAGACCTCACAGTCATCCCAGGCATCAGAGCCACCTCATACGTTCCAGGTCGACCTGCGCGGTCTGGTGGACCTCCTCTCCCATCACCTCTACTCCAGCCCCAAGGTCTATCTGCGCGAACTGCTGCAGAACGCGGTGGACGCGATCACCGCCCGCCGGGCCGAGCAGCCCGACGCCCCCGCCCAGGTGCGGTTGTACGCCGAGGGCGGCACCCTGCGCGTCGAAGACTCCGGCGTCGGGCTCACCGAGGCGGACGTGCACAACCTCCTTGCGACGATCGGCCGTAGCTCCAAGCGCGCGGACGGACTCCAGGAGGCCCGCTCGGAGTTCCTCGGGCAGTTCGGCATCGGGCTGCTCGCCTGTTTCGTGGTCGCCGAGCGGATCCGGGTCGTCAGCCGCAGCGCCCGTACGCCCGACGCGCCGCCCGTGGAGTGGACGGCGGCCGACGACGGCTCGTACACCGTGCGGACACTGCCCGTCGCCGAGCATCCCGAACCGGGCACCACCGTCCACCTGGTGGCGCGTGCCGGGGCCGGCGAGTGGCTCACCAAGGAGCGGGTCCTCGCGCTGGCGCGGGACTTCGGGGCGCTGCTGCCGTACGACGTGCGGGTGGACGGTGAGGCGATCACCGATCTGCCCGCGCCCTGGGACCGGTCGTATCCGAGTCCCGGTGCCCGCAGGGTGGCGCTGGCGCGGCACTGCCACGAGCTGTTCGGGTTCACGCCGCTGGACTCGATCGAGCTGTCCGTGCCGCTCGCCGGGATCCGCGGGGTCGCCTATGTGCTGCCGTCGGCGGTGAGCCCGGCGCAGCGTGCCACGCACCGGGTGCATCTCAAGGGCATGCTGCTGACCGAGCGGGCCGAACAGCTGCTGCCCGACTGGGCGTTCTTCGTGCGCTGTGTGCTGGACACGGACAGTCTGCGGCCCACGGCCTCGCGCGAGTCGCTGTACGAGGACGAGACGCTGGCCGCCGTACGGGAGGCGCTCGGGGAAAGGATTCGCTCCTGGCTGACCGGGCTGGCGGCGGGCGATCCGGAGCGGCTGGCCGCGTTCCTGTCGGTGCACCACCTGGGGGTGAAGTCCCTGGCGCGGCACGACCCGGAGATGCTGCGCACGATGCTGCCGTGGCTCCCCTTCGAGACGACCGACGGACGGGTCTCCCTGGAGGAGTTCGCGCAGCGGCACCCGGTGGTGCACTTCACGCGGACCGTCGAGGAGTACCGGCAGGTCGCCCCGATCGCGTCAGCGCAGGGCATCGGGGTGATCAACGGCGGTTACACCTACGACGGCGAGCTGGTCGAGGCACTGCCGTCGGTGCGCCCGGGGACGGTGGTCGCCGAGCTGGACTCGGACACCGTGACCGCGCACCTGGACTCCGTGGACCCGGCCGAGGAGCTGGCCCTGGCGGACTTCCTGGCCGCCGCGCGGGCCAAGCTGGACCCCCTGGGCTGCGATGTGGTCCTCCGGGCGTTCCATCCCCTGTCGGTGCCCGCGCTGCACCTGGACGACCGCTCGGCCCGGCACGAGCAGGCCCGCGCGGAGGCCGAGGAGCAGGCCGACGACCTGTGGGCGGGCATCCTGGGTTCGCTGCGGGGCAGCGCTCCACGCGCGCGTCTCGTGCTCAACCATCTCAACCCGCTGATCCGGCGGATCAGTTCACTGAGGGACCGGGACCTGATCGGGACGGCCACGGAGTCGCTCTACGGGCAGGCACTCCTGATGGCGCAGCGACCACTGCGCCCCGCCGACTCGGCACTGCTGAACCGGGCGTTCATCGGCCTCCTGGAGTGGGCCACACACGGGGAGGGCGACCACTGATGACAGGGATCACGGACTTCGACGCGCTGCGCCGGGCGATGGCGGAGAACTCCGAGGAGCCGGAGGGACCGGCCCGCAACGCGCGCGCGGAGCAACTGCTCGCCGAGGCCGAGAAGCTGGACATCCCGCTCGCGGTGATCGAGGCGCTCGGACATCAGCTGAAGGTCTACAACTACAGCTCCGAGAAGGCCAAGATGTTCGTCCCCTTCGCGCGCCTGCTGCGCATGTGGGACGAACGGCCCGAGGACTTCGACGAGTACGAGATCCACTCGCTGCACTGGGTCTTCAAGTGGATGTCGTCCGGGATGCTCGGCCAGCCGCACATCCCGCTCGCGTCGATCGAGAAGTGGCTCGCCGAGATGGAGCACCGCTACCGGCTGGCCGGACACTCCGAACGGGCGGTGCGCAGCGCCGAGTTCAGCGTCGCCTCGCACGTCGGGGACCTGGCGCGGGCCGAGCGGGCGTACTCCGCGTGGCTGGCCGCCGACCGGGACACCATGGCCGACTGCCACGCGTGCGAACTGCACAGCCAGGGCGAGTGGCAGGTCGAGCGGGGGCGGGACGCCGAGGCCCTCGAACTGTGGGGTCCGGTCCTGGAGGGCGAGTTCACCTGCGCCCACGAACCGCACACCGTCCTCGCGTCCTCCCTGGCCCCCCTGCTGCGCCTCGGGCGGGCCGACGAGGCGCGCGCCCATCACCTGCGGGGTTTCCGGCTCGTACGGCCCATGGAGAGCATGCGGGGCGCGTACGCGGACCATGTGGAGTTCTGCGCGCTGAGCGGCAACGAGGCACGCGGTCTGGAGCTGCTGGCGGAGCGTCCTGCGTACTTCACGGACTCCGGGAACCCGCGCAGCGGGCTGGAGTTCCTGTCCGCGGTGACGTTGCTGATGGACCGGCTGACCGGGCTGGGGCTCGGTGACCAGCGGGTGCCGGGACCGGCCGACCGCGCCTGGACGGCACGTGAACTCGCCGCCCACGCGCGCGTGGAGACCCTCGCGCTGGCCGCCCGCTTCGACGAGCGCAACGGCACGACCCATGTCGGCGACCGGGCACGCGCGCGTATGGATCAGCGCCCCCTGGTGGAACGACTGCCCCTGGGAGTGCGTTCGGCGGGACGGCCGACCATCGCACCGGTGACCGTCGCCAAGCCCGAACCGGCCCCGGAGAAGGACCTCTCCGAACTCCTCACGGAGGCACGGCGGCTGTCGGACACACTCCAACCGCACGCTGTGGAGGCCTGGTTGGCCGTCGCCCGGGCCGCCGAGGGCGTCGAGCTGGCCGCCCTCGACCGCGCCGAGATCGCCGACCACCAGGCAATGGACCAGGGCCCCGAGGGCATCGCCCTCTTCGAGCGCGCCGCCGAGCTGTACGCCGAGGCGGGCGACCCCGGGGAGGCGTGGGCGGCACGCGCGCGTGGGGCGTACGTACGCGCTCTCACGGGCGAGGTCGACGAGGCCCTCGCGGCGATCACCGAGCCGTACGACGGGGTGCTCGCCCTGTACGCTGAGGGCGCCACGGGCGTACGGCAGACGGCGGGCGTGCTGATGAGCCGGGCGCGCGTCCTGATGCGGGGCGTGCACGAGGACCCCTCGGGCGACTCCCCCGACGGGGAGGTGCTGGCCGCCGCCGAGGCCGCCGTCCGGGAGGTGCTGGCCCTGGTCGACGGACACACTGGGGACGATGTCCGGCTGGCCGCGCGGGGTGCCGAGGGGCAGGCGATGCTGGCCGAACTCGCGGTGCGGACCGGTGACATGGAGACGGCGGTGCGACTGTTCGCGAAGGCGTCGGCGGCTTTCGTGGACGCGGGGCTGCCGTGGTTCGCGGTGGAGTACGAGGCGCGGTCGGCCGGGCTCGCCCATCACCTCG
>NZ_JAWOAI010000176.1:0-17766 GCF_033194735.1 Streptomyces sp. W16 | reverse complement strand
CCGCGCACACGCGCTGCTCAGCACCGGTCGGGATCCGGTCGGGGAGTTGACCCTGTGGCAGGACGCGGTACGGCTCGCCGCCGCCCGCCCGGGTTCGGGGCTGACCGCCACCACCCGCTCCCTCTACGCCTCCCTCGCCAGGGCCACCAAACGCAGCCCGGGTGAGCTGGCGCGTGCGGTGGCCGCCTGGCGGCAGGGCGGTATCGAGGGGCTCGCGGTCCTCGAAGAGCCATGGGATCCGCCGGCCGGCCGCTTCGACCGGGCACGCCCGCTGCTCCTCGCCGCCGACCTCCCGGCCTTCCGCCCCTGGCACAACCACCTCACCCACCCCCACGGCCATGTCCAACTCCGCCTGGGCCGCGACGGGTTGTGGTATGCCTACGAGTCGGAACCCGGCCATGACGACTGGTGGCCCCGAGGCACCCCCGACCTGGACCCGGTCGGCGCCCTCACGGGCCTGGGCGCGCCCGGCGACCTCTGACCCGCCGACGACCACCACCGAGCACCCACCGCGCCACCAGGGAGTGCCCTGCGCCACAGCCCCCCGATGCGCGGTGAAGGCGATGTGAGGGTTCCCCACCGAAGTGTGGGAGCCGGGTGGGGAGACCGGGGGCCCCACAGCCGGGCCGTAAGAAACGGCGGTTACGTTGGAGCGGTGAGCGACATGAACAACAGCCCCGCCCTCCAGTACCGCTTCGACGGCCCAGAAGACGCCCCGGTTCTCATCCTGGGGCCCTCCCTCGGGACGACGTGGCACATGTTCGACCGTCAGGTGCCCGAGCTGGCGAAGCAGTGGCGGGTCTTCCGGTTCGATCTGCCTGGCCACGGCGGTTCGCCCGCGCATCCGACCGGCTCGGTCTCCGACCTGGCCGACCGGCTGCTCGCCACCCTCGACGCGCTCGGCGTGCAGCGCTTCGGCTACGCGGGCTGCGCCCTCGGCGGCGCGGTCGGTCTCGAACTGGCACTGCGCCACCCGGAGCGCGTGGCCTCGCTGGGGCTGATCGCCGCCTCGCCCCGGTTCGGCACGGCGGACGAATTCCGGCAGCGCGGGGTGATCGTGCGCACCAACGGGCTCGACCCCATCGCCCGTATGTCGCCCGACCGCTGGTTCACCAGCGGCTTCGCCGCCGCGCAGCCCGCGATCACCGAGTGGGCCGTACAGATGGTGCGCACCACCGACCCCGGCTGCTACATCGCCGCGTGCGAGGCGCTGGCCGCGTTCGACGTACGGTCCGAACTCGCCCGCATCGGCGTGCCGACCCTCGTCCTCGTCGGCTCGGACGACCAGGTCACCGGCCCCGCCGAGGCCCGCACCCTGGTCGCAGGCATCCCGGACGCCCGCCTCGCGGTCGTACCCGGCGCCTCGCACCTGGTCCCGGTCGAGCAGCCCGCCGCCGTCACGGACCTCCTTCTCCGGCACTTCTCCACCGCCTGGCAGCCGGCCTACGACCACTCCACCGGGCAGGTCGCCATCGCGGCGGTCCCGGTCCGGCCGGTCCTCGCCGCCCCGCAACAGGTCGTGCCCATTGCCGAGATCGCGCCGCCGCCGCCCGTACCACCGCAGGTCATGGGCCGTCCGGACCCCTACGACGCCGGGATCAAGGTCCGCCGGGAGGTGCTCGGCGACGCGCATGTGGACCGGGCGCTGGCGCAGGCGGACGAGTTCTCCGGGGACTTCCAGGAGTTCATCACCCGGTACGCGTGGGGCGAGATCTGGGACCGGCCGGGCCTCGACCGGCGCTCGCGCAGCTGCGTCACCCTCACCGCGCTGGTCGCGGGCGGCCACCTGGACGAGCTGGCCTTCCACACCCGGGCGGCGCTGCGCAACGGCCTCACCCCGGTCGAGATCAAGGAGGTGCTGCTGCAGGCGGCCGTGTACTGCGGAGTGCCCGCGGCGAACAGCGCCTTCAAGGTCGCCCAGCAGGTCATCCGCGAGGAGACGACCCCCACGGAGTGATCTTCAGACCGGTACCGAAAGCACCAGCCTCGGCTGCCCGCCCGGAGCCGGGCAGCGGCAGGATGGACCCATGACGCTCACCACGCTCACCAAGAAGTCGCACGCCTGCATCCGTCTGGAGAAGGACGGCCGGACCCTCGTCATCGACCCGGGCACCTTCACCGAGGAGGACGCCGCGGTCGGCGCGGACGCGATCCTGGTCACCCACGAGCACCTCGACCACTTCAACGAGGATCGTCTGCGGGCCGGCCTGGAGGCCAACCCGGCCGCCGAGATCTGGACCCTGAAGTCGGTCGCCGACCAGCTGTCCGCCGCGTTCCCGGGCCGCGTGCACACGGTCGGCCACGGCGACACCTTCACGGCGGCGGGATTCGACGTCCAGGTCCACGGCGAACTGCACGCCCTGATCCACCCGGACATCCCGCGCATCACCAACATCGGCTTCCTCGTCGACGACGGTCGCGTCTTCCACCCGGGCGACGCCCTCACGGTCCCCGACCACACCGTCGAGACCCTGCTCCTCCCGGTCATGGCCCCCTGGAGCAAGATCTCCGAGGTCATCGACTACGTCCGCGAGGTCAAGCCGCAGCGCGCCTACGACATCCACGACGCCCTCCTCACGGACCTCGCCCGCCCGATCTACGACATGCAGATCGGCGCGCTCGGCGGCGCGGAGCACCTGCGGCTGGCGCCCGGGGACAGCGCCTCGGTCTGAGTGTCAGTGCCGCCCGGTAGGTTGTGGGACATGCGCATCGCGACCTGGAACGTGAACTCGATCACCGCCCGTCTGCCGAGGCTCCTGGCCTGGCTGGAGAGCAGCGGCACCGACGTGCTGTGCCTCCAGGAGGCCAAGCTGGCCGAGGCACAGTTCCCGTTCGACGAACTGCGCGCGGCGGGCTACGAAGCGGCGGTCAACGCGACCGGCCGGTGGAACGGCGTGGCGGTGCTCTCCCGGGTCGGGCTCGACGACGTGGTCAAGGGCCTCCCCGGGGACCCCGGTTACGACGGCGTCCAGGAGCCCCGCGCCGTCGCGGCGACCTGCGGACCGGTCCGCGTCTGGTCGGTGTACGTGCCCAACGGCCGCGAAGTGGACCACCCCCACTACGCGTACAAGCTCCAGTGGTTCGAGGCCCTCAAGGCGGCCGTCGCCGGCGACGCGCAGGGCAGCCGCCCGTTCGCGGTGCTCGGCGACTACAACGTGGCGCCGACGGACGACGACGTCTTCGACGTGGCCGCCTTCGAGGGCCTCACCCACGTCACCCCGGCCGAGCGCGCCGCCCTCACCGCCCTGCGCGATTCGGGCCTCTCGGACGTGGTCCCGCGCCCCCTCAAGTACGACCACCCGTACACGTACTGGGACTACCGCCAGCTCGCCTTCCCGAAGAACCGGGGCATGCGCATCGACCTCGTCTACGGCAACGAGCCGTTCGCGAAGGCCGTCACCGACTCCTACGTCGACCGCGAGGAGCGCAAGGGCAAGGGCGCCTCGGACCACGCGCCGGTGGTCGTCGACCTGGACGTCTGACCGGGACGCCCCGCCCGCTCAGCCCAGCGAGGCGAACCACCGGACGACGGCCCCCGTCGCCGCCTGCTGGGATCCCAGATGGCGCGAGCCGCCGTAGTCCGGAGTGCCGAGGTCGACGAGAGGCACCTCGACGCCCCGGGCCCGGAACGACGCCTGGCAGTGCTCGCTGTTCCCGTTCACGGCCTGTTCGTCGCCCTCGGCGTAGTACAGCCGCATGGGCATCCGGGGTGTCCAGCCCGTGCACACCCCGTCGGTGATCCGCAGCGCGGCGGCCAGTCCGCCCGTCGGGTGCGCGAGCAGCGCCCGCCCGTGCCGGGTGAGCAGCCCGTCGATCGTGTCCGGGGTATTGGCCACGACCTCCTGCCCGGTGTGCGTGCCGTCCAGCAGGCCCTCGATCGTGCGGGAGTACGGCGCCCGGAAGACCTCGCCGGGGCTGTCGTAGACGTGATGGAGCCGGTTGAAGGCGACCAGTGCCAGCGCGGCGTAGATCACGCCGGCCTTCGGGTCCGCCCGGCCGTCCAGCAGGGACGGGAGCGCCACGTCCCGGAAGGCGTACCCACCGCTGATCGGTGCCACCGCCTCGACCCGGAAACGGGGATCGGCCCCCTCCTGCAGGGCCCGCGCCAGCCCCAGCGCCGCCGACGCCCCCTGTGAGAAGCCGGTGACCAGCACCTCGTGCCCCAACTGCCGCCCCACCGTGGGCGCGAAGGAGTCCGCGGCCCGCAGCAGGTCCAGCGCGGCCGTCGTCTCGGAGGGCACGTCCATCCACGGGTGGGGTCCGGGGCCGAGGCCGAGACCCAGGTAGTCCGGGAGTACGACGGCGAAGCCCGCCGACGCGTAGGTCAGGGCGGGCGCCTGGCCCCACACCTCGGTCGACACCGAGGCGACATCGCCCTTGAAGAGTTCGGTGCCGTGCGTGAACGACACCGTCCGCAGCCGCCGCTCACCACCGCGCGGGAACGCCAGCAGCCCGCTCGCGGTGGTCGGCCGGCCCTTGGCGTCCACCGTGCGGTAGACCACGCGGTAGGTGTCAACGCCGTAGCGGACGGTCCCCGTGTCCCAGGCCGGGCCGTCCTCGTCGCTCTTCAGCTTGGCGGCCACCTGCCGCGCGGACAGCGTCCGCAGCTGCACCACCGACACCAACCGCCCCCGTGCCGTATCGGGCACTCCGTGCGCTGACGCGGCCGGAACGGTGCCCGCTCCTACGGCATCCGCGGACACCGAACCGCTCACCACCAGGGCTGCGGCGACCGACGACATCACGATCATCTTGCCTGTCCGATTCATACTGCGACCGTACGAACAGGACATCGTGCCCACCATCCGGCCAACCCGCGCTCGGGAGAGGGGCTTTCCCCCTTCCGGCCGGGGTGCTGACACGCCACCGGCGACGCCCTGTGGTGCGTACGGCGGTACGAATGACACGCTGTATGTATGAACATCCCTTTCCTGGGCGACCGGGCCGAGAAGCACCGTATCCACGACGCCGAGGGCATCGCCGAGTTGCTGGCCGAGTGCGAGCTGCTCCGCTCGCTCGCGGCCCGGGAGGGTATCCAACTCGACGACTCCGCAAGCTCGTTGGAGGCACTCGACCAGCTGGTGCCGCGCTGGCGGGACGACGAGGAGACCGTGTCCTGGCTCGGCAACGACGCCGGTCTGTATCTGGGGACCGTGATCGTGCGCACGGTGCCGGGTGCCGTCTGGGAGATCCGGCCGGACGGCCAGCCCGTCGTACGGCTGGTCTCCGGGCGCGAGTTCGACGTCGTGGCCTCCGGTCATGAGTGGGCCGCGAGCGGTGTGCCCGAGCTCTCGCAGCTGTACGCGGAGGTCGCCGAAGAGTAAGAGGGGCGTAAATACGGCTAATGCCCGAAAAGTGCGTGTCGTGCGTTAACTCCGGTCTTGTGTGGATAGTTTGCGGCAACCACGACACAGCTGAGAGTGAGTAGGGCTGGGCATGGCCGTCGATCCGTTGATCGAACTGCGTGACGTCAACAAGTACTACGGGGAGCTGCATGTCCTTCAGGACATCAACCTCACCGTCGGCAAGGGGGAGGTGGTCGTGGTCATCGGCCCTTCGGGGTCGGGAAAGTCGACGCTGTGCCGGGCGATCAACCGGCTGGAGACCATCGAGTCCGGGACGATCGAGCTCGATGGGCAGCCGCTGCCCGAGGAGGGCAAGGCCCTCGCGAGGCTCCGCGCCGAAGTCGGCATGGTCTTCCAGTCCTTCAACCTGTTCGCCCACAAGACGGTGCTGCAGAACGTCTCGTTGGCCCAGATCAAGGTCCGCAAGCGCAAGCGGGACGACGCCGACCGGCGCTCCCTCGAACTCCTCGACCGCGTGGGCCTCGCCTCGCAGGCACCCAAGTTCCCCGCGCAGCTCTCCGGCGGCCAGCAGCAGCGCGTGGCCATCGCCCGCGCCCTCGCCATGGAACCCAAGGCACTGCTCTTCGACGAGCCGACCTCGGCCCTCGACCCGGAGATGATCAACGAAGTCCTCGAAGTCATGCGGCAGTTGGCCCACGACGGCATGACCATGGTCGTCGTCACCCACGAGATGGGCTTCGCCCGCTCCGCCGCCAACCGAGTCGTGTTCATGGCCGACGGCCGCGTCATCGAGGACCGCACCCCCGAGGAGTTCTTCACCAACCCGCGCAGCGACCGGGCCAAGGACTTCCTGTCCAAGATCCTCAAGCACTGAGCGGGGGAGTGCGATCCATGTTCCGTACGACCCGTGTGCTCCTGGTGCTGATCCTCGCGCTGCTCGCGACCGCCTGCGGCAAGGCGGGCAGCCCGCCCGTCAAGGGCCCGGCCGCCGAGAAACTCCCCAACTACCAAGTGGCACAGGGCTTTCAGCTCCCCGACTCCAAGACCTGGAAGCGGGCGAAGAAGCGCGGCTACTTCAATGTGGGCGCCAAGGAGGACCAGCCCTACCTCGGCGAGAAGGACCCCGCGACGGGCACCTACTCCGGCTTCGACATCGAGATCGCCAAGATGATGTCGGCCTCCCTCGGCTTCGCCCCGAAGACCATCCACTTCAGGACGATCGCCTCCGCCAACCGCGAAACCGCCCTGCAGAACGGCCAGATCGACTACTACGTCGGCACCTACACCATCAACGACATGCGCAAGAAACTCGTCGGCTTCGCCGGCCCCTACTACATGGCCGGCCAGTCACTGCTTGTCCGCACCGACGAGCACGACATCCACGGCCCGCAGGACCTCGCCGGCAAACGCGTCTGCTCGGCGGCCGGCTCCACGCCGTACCAGCGCATCAAGGACGACTATCCGAAGGCCCAACTCGTCGCCTACGACACGTACTCGGTCTGCGTCGACAACCTGCTCACCTATCAGGTCGACGCCGTCACCACCGACGACGCGATCCTCATCGGCTACGCGGCGAAGGTCCCCGACCAGCTCAAGGTCGTCGGCAAGCCCTTCTCGAAGGAGCCGTACGGCATCGGTGTCCCGCACGGCGACAACGCCCTGCGCTTCGCCCTCGACGACGCCTTGGAGGCCCGTGAGAAGAACGGCGACTGGAAGAAGGCGTACGAGGCGACGCTCGGCCTGTCCGGAGTGCCCGCGCCCACCCCGCCCGCGATCGACCGCTACCCGGCGAGCTGAGGGAGGCAGACGTGAACGTACTGACAGACAACTTCTCGACCTTCGGCGACGGCTTCCTCGGCACCGTCGAACTCACCGTCTACGCCTCGGTGTTGGCGCTCGTCCTCGGCTTCCTGATGGCCTCCTTCCGGGTCGCCCCCGTCGGTTCGCTACGGGTGTTCGGCACGGTGTGGGTCACCGTGCTGCGCAACACCCCGCTCACCCTGCTGTTCTTCGCGGTGCTGCTCGGCCTGCCGCGCTTCGGACTCGTGCTGCCCTTCAAGGTGTTCGCGGTTCTCGCGCTCGGCTGCTACACCTCGGCGTTCATCTGCGAGGCGCTGCGCTCCGGCATCAACACCGTGCCCAGGGGGCAGGGGGAGGCGGCCCGCAGCCTCGGGATGTCCTTCGGGCAGAGCCTCGGCCTGGTCGTGCTGCCGCAGGCGTTCCGGTCGGTGATCCCGCCGGTCGGCTCCACACTCATCGCGCTCGCCAAGAACTCGGCGATCGCGGGCGCGTTCAGCGTCACCGAACTCCTCGGCACCTACCGGACGTTGAGCGAACTCGGCTACAACATCGTCTGGACCTTCGTCTGGATCGCCCTCGGCTACCTGATCATCACCCTCGCCATCAGCGCGCTGTTCAACGTGCTGGAGAGGAAGTGGGGAGTCGCCCGATGACCACCGCCAACGCCCTCTACGACGTCCCGGGCCCCAAGACCCGCAAACGGCACCGCCTTTACGGCATCGCTTCGACGGTCGTCATCCTCGCGCTGATCGGCTGGATCCTCTATCTCCTGTTCGACACCGACCAGTTCACGTACACGAAGTGGATGCCCTTCGAGTACAAGGGAATTCAGGAACTGCTGCTGCGCGGCCTCGGCAACACGCTGAAGGCCTTCGGGTTCGCGGCCGTACTGTCGCTGGCACTTGGCACCCTGCTGGCGGTGGGACGCCTCTCGGACCACCGGCCCGTGCGCTGGCTGTCCACGCTCGTCGTGGAGTTCTTCCGCGCCATGCCCGTCCTGGTGATGATCTTCTTCATCTTCGTGGCGCTAAAGGTGCAGCCGCTGCCCGCGCTGGTCGCGGGCCTCACCCTCTACAACGGCTCGGTGCTCGCCGAGGTCTTCCGCTCCGGCGTCAACAGCGTCGAACGCGGCCAGCGGGAGGCCGCGTTCGCGCTCGGCCTGCGCAAGACCCAGGTGATGTCGTACGTCCTCGTACCGCAGGCCGTACGGGCCATGCTGCCCGCCATCATCAGCCAGCTGGTGGTCGCCCTGAAGGACACCTCGCTGGGCTATCTGATCACCTATGAGGAGTTTCTCCACGCCGGGAAGCTGATCGCGTCGAACCTCGACTACGATTTGCCGTTCATCCCCGTGGTGATGGTGATCTCGCCGATCTACATCGGGATGTGCATGCTGCTCTCGTGGTTCGCCGGATGGGTGTCCCGTCGGGAGCAGCGCAGTCCCAAGACCGGGGCCGTGGACGTGGCCCCGGCGGAACCAGGGACGCTGCTGCCGCGGGTGCAGTAGTCGAGAGGGCACTTGCCCGGCCGGCAGCAGCCGGAGATCACTGCTCGCGCAGCGGGATCGACACGTACGACGGGTCGTTCGCAGGCGAGGAGAAGGTCAGCTGCGCGCCGGACGGGTTGTGCTCGATGTAGAGCGGGTCGACCGTGTCGACGACCAGGGCGAGACGATGCCCTGCCGGGACGTCGTAGGCCGTGGAGAACAACTCCAGGTCCACACCGAACGGCTGGCCGGGCGTCTGCCCGTGCCAGGTGTACGGCGCGTTGCTGACCAGCTTGCCGAGGCCGAGCGGGCCCACGTCGTAGAGGTACGCGACGAGGGTGCCGCTCTCCTTGGTGTCCATGACCGTTGTATGCAACTTCACGGTGCCGCGCACCTGTTGGGCGCTCGCGTACTTCCCCGACTGCCATACGGCAGCCCAGTGGCGCGGCAGCAGCGGGACCCACGCGACCGGGGGCACCTGCGCCACCTGGTCGAGGATGCTGGACAGGAAGACGATCCCGCCGTCGGCGCCCGAGTCCACGTTGGTGTGGATGGTGGTCGTGCCCGCGAGGTCGATCTTCTTGCGCGTCGTGCCGACCGACTTCCAGTCCGGATAGCCCTCGTAGCCGCCCGTGGAACGGGACTTGAGCTCCACGGGGTCTTCGCGGTTGATCCCGTTGTCCTCGCCCTTGAGGTAGTGGTCGAACCAGCGCTCGGTGTCCGTCCACACGTCGTTGGGCAGCCCGAACAGGCCGGTCAGCTCGGCGGTGGCGTGGTCGCCGGGACGGAGTTCCAGCCGCTTGGGACCGCTCAACTTCCCATAGAAATCGGCGATTTGGTTGGGCGGGAAGATCGTGTCGCCCCAGGCGTTGGCGAGCATGATCGCCGCGCCGTTCTTGTTGATCTGGTCCACATAGGTCGCGGGAGAGCGCACCTTCCCCCAGTCGATCATTTCCTGTTCCTTGGACAGATCGGAGGCGAGGAAGTCCTTGAAGACCTGGCTCGTCTCCGCGCTCGGGCGCCCGGTGACGAGGCCGACGCCGTCCAGCAGGGCGGTCGCCTGGGAGTGTTCGGTGCGGCCCGAGTAGATCGAGTCGATCAGGTCGGCCCAGCCGCTCAGCGAGGCAACTGCCTTGATCCGCTTGTCGTGTGCGGCGGCGAGGAGGCTGATGCCGGCGCCGTACGACACGCCCGTCATGCCGATGTGCCCCGCGTCGGACGGGGTGTTGGCGAGCGCCCAGTCGATCACCTTGGACGCGTCGGCCACGTCGGCCGGGCCGCCGACCTCGATGCCGCCGCCGGACTGCCAGAAGCCGCGGACGTTGTAAGCCACCACGACATAGCCGGAGTCGGCGAGTTTCTGGGCCTGCGCGAGGTACTGGACCTGGGGGAATCCCCAGCTCGTGGGCATGACGAGCAGGGGGTATCGGTGCGAGCCGTCGGCGCCCGCGGGCGTGACGACGTTCGCCGCGAGCGTCGTACCGCCGTCGCCGGTGATGTCGACGAAGCGGACGCCGTTCGTGGCGGCCTGGGCGGCGGGGGCGAGCCCGAGGACGCCTCCGGCGACGAGAGTCGCGGAGACGGCGACCGCGGCGGTCGTACGCAGGGCCTGGCGATGGGTTCGCACGGGTCACTCCTCACACGTGTCAATGCAAAGTGACCCGACGGTAACCGCAGCCCTTTACCTGAGGTAACCCGTGGGTAAGTTACGTGCCAGTAACGATTGTTGACGTGTGTGCGAACTCAGGAGGCGCGGTGCGAACTTCGTGGTGCCGGTGCAGGCAGCGGCGTTTCCGCCGCCCGTGTCACGTCCGCCACCAGCTCCACCACATCGGGGCCGTACGCCTGCGAGTTGACCACCTTCAGCAGCAGCACGAAGGTGTTGCCGCCGTGTTTGCGGGCCAACTTCTCATGGTTGCGGGCGAGATAGCGGGTCGCCGCCTGGTTGGTGATCGCGCGCTGGCCGCAGAAGAGGAACACCGGTCGCGCACCGCCGAGTTGACCGGCGGTGAGGCGGGCCAGGAGCACGTACTCGCCCTTGCCGGGCTCAAGTCGGTAGCGCTCGCTGCCTATTTGGAACGCGCCCCGGTCCGGTCCCGGCTCGGCGTCGACGTTGACGCGGATGCCGGGCAGCAGGGACGCCAGATGCGCGGCCATCCGGCGGTTGGAGGCCGGGCCGCCCACGCAGAACTCGGTGCGCTCGCCGAACCCCTGCTGGGCCGCGTCGTGCGCGACGACCTGGGCGTGCGCGTTGCAGTCCTTGATCAGGGCGGCGAGTTCGAGGAGCGCGAACACGTCGTGCCGCATCACGGAGAGTTCGGCGCCGCCTGCCTCGCGGTTGACCACGAGCAGCGACTCGGAGTTGTCGGGCAGCCCGAAGAACGCCTGCTTGCGCCGGAGTTTGCGCTTCCACAGATAGGTGCGGGCCAGCCAGCCGAGCGCGGCGCTGATGCCGGCGGCGGCCACGCCCAGAACGATGTTGCGCACGTCGTCATTCATGGGCGCGCATGTTAGCGGCCCGACGTGACTGGTACGTACCGGTGTTCGACGTGTGACGTTCGTGTGGCGGCGGCCGGAAGCGGTCTGTCGGGGCACGTGCCAGGTGGATACGCTGCGCGGACGGTTCTGGACTGGAGGTACGGATGCGTCGCCCTGTGGCACGGAAACTGTCGGTCCTGGCGGTCTCGGCCGCCGTCGTGTCGGTCGGGGCCGCGGCCCCACCGGCAGCAACGACCAGCACACCGACGAAGGTTCCGGTCGCCGTCGGCTACGGCGGCGCGGTCGCGAGCGTCGACGCGGACGCCACCGCCGCCGGTATCGAGGTCCTGAAGAAGGGCGGCAACGCGGTCGACGCGGCAGTCGCCACCGCCGCCGCGCTCGGCGTCACCGAGCCCTACTCCTCCGGTGTCGGCGGAGGCGGCTACTTCGTCTACTACGACGCCAAGTCCCGTACGGTGCACACCATCGACGGCCGCGAGACCGCGCCGCTGACCGCCGACTCCAACCTCTTCGTGGAGAACGGCAAGGCCCTCGCCTTCGCCGACGCCGTCAGCAGCGGCCTCAGCGTCGGCACCCCGGGCACACCCGCCACCTGGCAGACGGCCCTCGACCAGTGGGGCAGCAAGAAGCTCGGCACGGTGCTGAAGCCCGCCGAGCGGATCGCGAGCGACGGCTTCACGGTCGACGACACCTTCCGCACCCAGACGGCGGCGAACGAGACCCGCTTCCGCTACTTCCCCGACACCGCCAAGCTGTTCCTGCCGGGCGGCGCGCTCCCGGTCGTCGGCTCGACCTTCAAGAACCCCGAACTCGCCGCGACCTACAAGGAGTTGGGCAAGAAGGGGATCGGCGCGATCTACCACGGCGACCTCGGCAAGGACATCCTCGCCACGGTGAACAGCCCGAAGGTGGACGCGAGTTCCAGCTGGAACGCCCGCCCCGGCAAGCTGTCCACCGAGGACCTCGCGGCCTACCGCGCCAAGCTCCAGGCGCCCACGAAGACGTCGTACCGCGGACTCGGCGTCTACTCCATCGCGCCCTCGTCCTCCGGCGGCACGACCGTCGGCGAGGCGCTCAACATCCTTGAGAAGACGGACCTTTCGAAGGCCAGCGAGGTCCAGTACCTGCACCACTACATCGAGGCCAGCCGGATCGCGTTCGCGGACCGGGGGCGCTGGGTCGGCGACCCCGCCGTCGAGGACGTACCGACGAAGGAACTCCTGTCGCAGAAGTTCGCCGACTCGCGCGCCTGCCTCATCAAGGACGACGCGGTGCTCACCAGCCCGCTGGCGCCCGCCGACCCGCGCAACCCGACGGCCTGCACCGCCGCCGGGACGGCCGCCCCGACGACCTACGAGGGCGAGAACACCACCCACCTCACGGTCGCCGACAAGTGGGGCAACGTCGTCTCCTACACGCTCACCATCGAGCAGACCGGTGGCAGCGCGATGACCGTGCCCGGCCGCGGTTTCCTGCTCAACAACGAGCTGACCGACTTCTCCTTCACCCCGGCCAACCCGGCCGTCCACGACCCGAACCTGCCAGGGCCGGGCAAGCGCCCGCGCTCGTCGATCTCGCCGACGATCGTCCTCGACAAGCACAACAAGCCTGTCGTGGCGCTCGGTTCACCCGGTGGCGCGACCATCATCACGACCGTGCTGCAGACCCTCACCGAGTTCCTCGACCGGGGGCTGCCCCTCGTCGACGCGATCGCCGCACCACGCGCCAGCCAGCGCAACGCGGCCAACACGGAACTCGAACCCGCGCTCTACAACAGCGACTTGAAGACCCAGCTTCAAGCCATCGGGCACTCGTTCACTCTCAACCCGGAGATCGGCGCGGCGACGGGTGTGCAACGGCTGCCGGGTGGGAAGTGGCTGGCGGCGGCGGAGACGGTGCGGCGGGGTGGCGGGTCCGCGCAGGTGGTGGATCCAGCTCCGTAGTTCGCAGTCTGCGGGGGTGTGGGGGCTGGTCGCGCAGTTCCCCGCGCCCCTGAAGGGGCGCCTCAGGCAGGGGCGCTTGACCGGTTCTGCCTGTTGAACACCAGGCGATCGCCCTCTACATCCACCGTCACCTGACCTCCCTCCGCGACCGTGCCGTCCAGAAGCAGTCGCGACAGCTGGTTGTCGACCTCGCGCTGGATCGTGCGGCGCAGCGGGCGGGCGCCGTACTCGGGCTGGAAGCCCTGCCGGGACAGCCAGTCGACGGCCGGGTCCGTGAACTCGACCGTGATGCCCTGCGCGTGCAGGAGACGGCGGGTGTGTTCCAGCAACAGCTCGGTGATCAGCCGGAGTTGCTCGGCGGTGAGCCGGCGGAAGACGACGATCTCGTCGATGCGGTTGAGGAACTCTGGGCGGAAGTGCTCGCGCAGCGGGCGCAGGATCTGTTCCCGCCGGGCCTCCTCGTCCGCGTCGGCGCCGCCCGGGCCGAAGCCGATACCGGCGCCGCGCCGGGTGATCGCTTCGGAGCCGAGGTTGCTGGTCATCACGATCACCGTGTTGGTGAAGTCGACCGTGCGGCCCTGGGAGTCGGTCAACCGGCCGTCGTCCAGGACCTGGAGCAGGATGTTGAACACGTCCGGGTGCGCCTTCTCGACCTCGTCGAGCAGCAGCAGCGAGTACGGGTGGCGGCGTACGGCCTCGGTCAGCTGACCGGCCTCCTCGTGGCCGACGTAGCCGGGCGGGGCGCCGACGAGGCGGCTGACCGTGTGGCGTTCCTGGTACTCGCTCATGTCGAGCCGGACCATGCGGTCCTCGCTGCCGAACAGGGCCTCGGCGAGCGCGCGGGCAAGTTCCGTCTTGCCGACGCCGGTTGGGCCCAGGAACAGGAAGCTGCCGATCGGCCGGTCCGGGCTCGCCAGTCCGGCGCGGGAGCGCAGCACCGCGTCCGACACGACCCGGACCGCCTGCTCCTGGCCCACGACCCGCTGGTGCAGATGCTCCTCCAGGCCGAGCAGCCGGTCCTTCTCCTCCGCGGTGAGGCTGCTCACCGGGATACCGGTCTGCCGTGACACGACCTCGGCGATCGCCTCGCCGGTGACCTCCAGGTGCAGGCCCTCGTCGCCCGTGTCCTCACCGGCGGCCTCCGTCAGCTGCACCTTCAACTCGGCGATACGGTCCCGGAGTCGGGTGGCCTTCTCATAGTCCTCGTCGGCCGCCGCCTGGTCCTTGTCGCGGGAGAGCTGCTCCATCTCGCGCTCCAGGGCCCGTACGTCCGTGCCCTTCGTGCGGGCCCGCAGCCGTACCCGTGCGCCCGCCTGGTCGATCAGGTCGATCGCCTTGTCCGGCAGGCGACGGTCGGTGAGATAGCGGTCCGACAGCTCCACCGCCGCCACCAACGCCTCGTCGGTGTACCGGACTTGGTGGTGGGCCTCATAGCGGTCGCGCAGTCCGCGCAGGATCTCGATCGCGTCCGCGACGGTCGGCTCGGGCACCAGGATCGGCTGGAAGCGGCGGGCCAGCGCCGCGTCCTTCTCGATCCGGCGGTACTCCTCCAGCGTCGTAGCGCCCACGATGTGCAACTCGCCACGGGCGAGGGCCGGTTTGAGGATGTTGCCGGCGTCCATGGAGCCGCCCTCGCCGCCTCCGCCCGCGCCGACGACGGTGTGCAACTCGTCGATGAACACGATCAGTTCGTCCGAGTGCGCGCGGATCTCGCCGACGATGTTCGTCAGCCGTTCCTCGAAGTCGCCCCGGAAACGGGTGCCCGCGACGACGCCTGTCAGGTCGAGGGCGACCACCCGCCGCCCGACCAGCACGTCCGGCACGTCGCCGTCCGTGATGCGCTGCGCCAGCCCCTCCACGATCGCGGTCTTGCCCACCCCCGCGTCACCGATCAGCACCGGGTTGTTCTTGCCGCGCCGGGACAGCACCTCGATGGTCTGCTCGATCTCCTCGTCGCGGCCGATCACCGGGTCGATACGGCCGTGCCGGGCCAGGTCGGTGAGATCGCGGCCGTACTTGTCGAGGGTGGGGGTGCCGGTGGGGCGGGGCTGGTCGGTGCGGGGCTGCGTGCCGTCCATGGCTTCGGGCGGCGGGCCCGTGGGGGCGTAGCGGGCCGCGTTCAGGATGTGCCCCGCGGCGGAGTCCGGGTTCGCGGCGAGCGCGCCGAGGACGTGCTCGGGGCCGATGTAACCGGCGCCGCCCGCCCGGGCCAGGTCGTGCGCGTCCAGAAGGGCGCGTTTGACGGCCGGGGTGAGGCTGAGGGACGTGCCCTCCGGGGGTTGGACCGGGCCCGAGTGCTCGTCGATCTCCGCGGCGAGGGAGTCGGGGTCCGCGCCGGCGCGGGTGAGGAGGCCGCGGGTCGGCTCCGCGGACAGGGCGGCGCGGAGGAGGTGCTGGGTGTCGAGGTCGTGGCTGCCGTGCTCCGCGGCGTACTGGGCGGCGCCGCGGACGAGGTCTCTGGCCGGTTGGCTGAGCAGACGGCCGATGTCCACCTGGCGTGGGCGGGCGGCTCCGCCCGCGGCTCCGCCGAAGAACCGGGCCAGGAAGTCTTCGAAGGGGTCGTTTTCGGGGGGTATGTAGCCGCTGGTCATCAATCCACCATGGCACGGGTCACTGCGTGTGGCATGTGCGGGTATGGGGCGTTTTGCGGGTGCGGGTTCGTTGTGGCTGGTCGCGCAGTTCCCCGCGCCCCTAAATGCGCTCAGCGTGCCGTGAGAATCCTGGGACCGTCCTCCGTGATCGCCACCGTGTGTTCCACGTGGGCTGCCCTGGAGCCGTCGTTCGTGCGGAGGGTCCAGCCGTCCGGGGCCTCGTGGTAGCCGTCTTTTCCGCTGGCGATCAGCATCGGCTCGATCGCGAGGGCCATGCCGTGGCGGAGGGCGAGGCCGCGGGCGGGGCGGCCCTCGTTCGGGACGCCCGGGTCCTCGTGCATCTGGCGGCCGATGCCGTGGCCGCCGAAGCCCTGGGGGATGCCGTAGCCGGCCGTGCGGCACACCGTGCCGATCGCGTGGGCGATGTCGCCGATGCGGTTGCCCACGACGGCTGCCGCGATGCCCGCCGCGAGGGCGCGCTCGGCGGTGTCGATCAGGCGCACGTCGGCGGGGCGCGGTGTGCCGACGGTGAAGCTGATGGCCGAGTCGCCGGCCCAGCCGCCCAGCTCGGCGCCGAAGTCGATCGAGACCAGGTCGCCGTCGCGCAGGCGGTAGCCGTCCGGGATGCCGTGCACGATCGCGTCGTTCACCGAGGCGCAGACGACCGCCGGGAACGGAGTGGGCGCGAAGGAGGGACGGTAGCCGAGGAAGGGCGAGGTCGCGCCCGCCGCGCGCAGCACGTCGTGCGCCAACTCGTCCAGTTCCAGCAGGGATACGCCCACGTCGGCGGCGTCCCGCACGGCCGTGAGGGCACGGGCCACGACCTGGCCCGCCTCGTACATCGCATCGATAGACGTGTCCGTCTTGAGTTCCACCATGCCAATTACTATACCGGTATTAGAATGACGGCATGGTACGCACCCCTCTCACCCCCGAAGAGCGTGAACGCGGCGAACGGCTCGGCCGGTTGCTCCGTGAGGCCCGCGGTGGCCGCAGCATGACGGACGTGGCAGCGAACGCAGGCATCTCGGCGGAAACTCTCCGCAAAATCGAAACGGGCCGGGCTCCCACGCCCGCCTTCTTCACCGTCGCCGCTCTTGCCGACGCGCTCGGGCTGTCCATGGACGAACTCGTGGTCAGGTGTGCGCCGTTGGCAGCCTGAAACGGTCGGTGGATACGGCGGATACGGAGTGATCCCGGCGGACGCACAGCGGGGAGGCGTAGGCTCCGAGCTCTCTGCGCCCGGCTCGAAAAGCTTCCGTAGCCGCGTCGTAACACAAATGGTGTTTTCTACGGACTGGAGCATTCCGGTCTGGCGGGAGTTGGAGCATGGCTGTGGATCAACTCCCCGGACAGGTGCGGGAGTTCGCTAACTATCTCGACCGGCTCCTGGCGCGCCTCGACCAGGGCGGTGGCTGGTGCGGGGTGTTCTGGCAGCGCGATCCCGATGGTATGCAGGCCTGCCTGGGCGGGCGTGAGATACCGCCCTGGGACGTGGTGGAGGCGCTGCTCCAGGACCTCGCGGCGGAGTACGGCCCCGGTGTCGCCGCCCAGGAGAACGAACGGGCCCGCGCCCTGCACGCGGCGGCGCTCGCCGCGTTCGACGCCCGGCCAGGCAGCCGGGACGCCCTCAGTGACCGGCTCGACGTGATGCTCCGCGAGCAGAAGTACGCCGCCGAACGGCAGGCGGAACTGGGACGGTCGCTCACCTCCGCCACCACGCAGGAGGAGGCCGACGCCCTCCGCCTCGACCTCGCCTGGGCCCACGACGACCACGAACGCGCCACCGCCCGCTGCACCGAACTCCGCGCCCGCATCGAGGAGTTGGACAACCTCGTGCACCTCCGGGGCGCCCAGGTCATCCACCGCGACCGGCACGGCAACGTGTTCCGGGTCGACGACACCTCCCAGGACCAGGACGGCCGGTCCGGCGCGGAGGACGCGTACGGTTCGTACGGCAACGGCCCGGCCTCCCATCGCCTGCCCCGCCAGCGCGACACCGAACAGACACCCGGCACCGGACCGCAGGGCGGCTACGATCCCCTGCGCCACGACGAGGGGGTCCGTGAAGCGCGCCGCGGCTACGACCCGACGGGCATGGACCGCACCGGAGCCCAGCCCGCGCGCCGCGACGACAGGGC
>NZ_JAWOAI010000175.1:0-17887 GCF_033194735.1 Streptomyces sp. W16 | reverse complement strand
GCGGACTCGCCGCCTGGGCCGCCGGCAGAACCGGGAACAACAGCGGTGGCACGGCGGGCGGGCCGCTGCCCCGGTACGCCGTCGGACTGCACGCGGACCTGTCGGGGACCGGCAAGGCGGTGGGCAGGGCACAGGAGCGGGGCGCGCGACTGGCCGTAGCGGACTTCAACTCCCGCGCCGGCCGCGCCTTCGACCTGACCCTGAAGGTGCGGGACGACGGCGGGAAGGCGAAAGGGGCGGAGACGGTGGCCGGGAAATTCGTCGCGGACCCCACCGTGTACGCCGTCATCGGCCCGACCGGCGACGCCAGTTCGACGGAGGCCGTCGTCGCCCGCTACCAGAAGGCCCTGCTTCCCCTCGTGACCGTCTCGTCCGGCACCGACGCGTTCACCGCAGGGATCGACACTGTGTTCTTCCAGATCAGGCCCGACGAGAGCACGCTGTCGACGGCCTTCATCCACTACCTCACCCACAACGCGAAGAGCCTCAGGACGGCCGTGATCGACGACAGGGCGGCCGGCCGCTTCAGCTGGCACATCGTCAAGGACCTCACCAGCTGGCCGCCGGGCGAGGGCACGACCACCACCATCGCCGTCCCGGCGGCCGGTGCGGACTTCGGCCCCGCGGCCACCGCCGTACTCGCCGCCGAGGCGCGGGCCGTGGTGTACGCCGGCAACTCGCCGCACCGGGGCGCACTGTGCGCCCGAGCGCTGGAACAGGCGGGCTTCAAGGGCACGCGCATGGCGACGGAACCCGTCCTGGAGACCGGGTTCCTCACCGAGGCAGGCACGGCGGCCGAGGGCTGGCTGTTCGCCACGACCTATGTGGACCCGGCCCAACTGCCCGCCGCGGCACGCTTCGTGGCGTCGTACGAGAAACGCTTCGGGGTACGCACCGTCGAGCCCTTCGCCGTGGAGGCCTACGACGCGCTGCTCTTCGTCGCCCAGGGGCTGCGCGCACTGGGCACGGCCGCGGTCGAGCGAGGCGCCTTGGTGCACGGGCTCCGGGCGTCCACCTACAAGGGGCTGGCCAAGACCATCCGGTTCGAGGCGGCGACCGGCGAGTTCAACTGGGACGACGGGCTCTTCCTGCACCGTGTGGAGAACGGCGGTCCACGCTTCCTCGGCCGCTACGACAAGGTCAAGAAGACCTGAGCCTTAATTCGTATACACCTGCCCCTTTTTGGAGACTTTGTAGTACTCGGGCTCGGTGAGATCGAGCTCGAACACCATGCCGTACCGCTTCCGAATGGCGGCGACCGTCTGGTCCTCCGGCTCGCGCAGGCAGCGGATCACGGGCAGATCGTCGTCGGTGGGGCACGGGTCCGGTTGCTGAACCATCCGGCGGGGCTGATGGCCGCGGACCGGGTCCCACGACAGGGTGTGCCAGGGGACGGACAGCTCGGTGTCTTCGAGGTCGCCGACGTGGTCGCGGTAGCGGTCGACGACAGTCCCGTCGGCGTCATGGGTGAACGGGATGCCGGAGCCGCCTCGATCGCCCGCGGTGAGTACGGCGTCGAGGACCGGGACGATCCGTGCGGGCTCGGCGCCGTAGTAGGCGGTGATCTGCATCGAGCAGCGGATCTTGTAGGTGTCGTCGCCGTTCGAGCCGAACAGCTGCTTCCCCTTTCCGCCCAGGCAGATGTCGCGCACGACGAGCAGGCCGAGGGTGAGAGGGGTGTCGTCGGCGTACGCGCGAACCACAGCCCGAAGGCGGCTCTCCGTCTTCTCCCGGGCCTGTAACGCCTGGGCGCTGCCCGCGAGTCGGCGGATTTCCTTCGGGCTGGTGGCGCGGCTCTGGGCCGAGCAGGCGGAGACGGCCAACACGGCGACGGTGGCGACCGCGCCCCACAGGGTCTTGCGCGTTCCGGTCACTCTCTCCCCTTGTCCGGGCCCCTCCCGCGGAGGCGCTCCCTGCCACTGTTCAGCGGACGGGCAGGTCGTGCATGAGTACCCGTACCTACCTGCGGACGTTCCGGGGCGGCCTCGGTCGAGGCCCACCCCGGAAGCCACGATCCGCCCGACTACAGGCCCATGCCTGCCTCGGTGCGCTCAAGCGCGTTGGCGTACAGGCGCGCGCCGGGGATCTTCGGGTGGAACGACTGGGCGGACAGGCCGTACTTGTTGATGATCGGCCAGTCCTTCACAGGATCGTCGGAGGTGGTGAGGGTCTTGACGATGCCGTGTACCTGTTCGGGATCCCCGCACACCGCCTTGCCGGCGAAGTCGTTCGTCGGGTTCGAGAACCAGGCCAGAACGCCCTGTCTGTTCACGTCGTCGACGGCGCCCTGCATCGCGGTGGTCAGGGTGCTCGCGGTGTCGTTGAGCCAGTTCGCGGAGTCCGCCGAGAGGCCGAGCTGAGCGGTTCCGACCCCGACCCGCAGGCAGGATCCGCTGTTGGAGAGCAGGGGCGGGTAGCCCATGAGGACGATCTTCGCGTAGGGGGCCTTTGCGTGGATCGCCATCAGCGTCTTGACGATGTCCGGACGGACGATCTCGTTGATGATGCCCGGAACAGCCGTCTGCAGCGGCTGCCCGACGAACTTGGCGTCCCGCCCGCCGACGGGGCCGTCCATGTCCCCGCTGTCGAACGTCTTGCTGTTGCAGTTGCCGGTTCCGAAGGACAGCAGACAGGTCTGGAAGATGTTGCCGAACCGGGCGTCGTTGCCGCCGATGGAGATCGTGACCAGGGTCGTGTTGTTGTCCAGATAGCCCTGGTCGAGCTGTGGTGTCTCCCCTCCGTTTCCCTGCACCACGTTCAGCACGTTGTAGGTGCGGGCTCCGGAGCAGGCGATGAGGTGGTAGTCCAACCGCGCGCTCCACGAGTTGTCGAGATCCCCCGTCGGCAGGGCCTCCCCGGGGATCGTCGCCTGCCTCGACCAGGCCTGACGGGAGCGGTGGCAGGCGTCGCGGGTGTTCTTGTCGCGGTAGTTGGTCTCCGGGTAGTAGTCCTGGTTGCCCTCCGAGGCTCCCTCGCCCGACGAGTAGGAGTCGCCCATGGCGACGACACTGTGGTTCGGTCTGCCGGGCAGGGGCTGGAAGGCGACGGCGTCCCAGGCGACGTCCTCGTCCGCCGAGCCGTCGTCGGTGGCGTTGGTGAGCGTGACGCTGGGCGTGCCGGTGAAGTGGAAGGCGCCGAGGCTGACCCAGCGGTTCGCGCGCTGCTCCACGATCCGGTGCGACGACGTGCTGTCGGAGCCTCCGATCACATAGGCCGCCTGTCTGGTCTGTGCCCCCGTGTCGGGGAGATGGACCAGCACGCGCGCCCACGACACGTTCTGCTCCAGCGTCCAGGTGCCGTTGATGGTCATCAGACCGCTGTCGCCGCCCAGATGAGAGGTGTTGCGGGTGTGCGTGTACCAGAAGTGGCCGTTGTAGCCGCCGCCGATCTGGTGCAGATCGGCCTTCGCGTCGTACTGGCCGAGGGCCGGCCCGACCGCGCTCGGGTCGGGGTAGAAGGTGAACTGGAAGTTGCCCGCGTCGGTTCCCGTCGTACCGCAGTCACCGTAGGTATTGGTGTTGTCGGGCATGGAGTTGACGATCAGGGAGTTCGACGGCAGCCCGGTCGAGCAGACCGGAGCACCGTTCTGGAGCCGGTAGCCGCGCCCCGGCTCGGCGCGCAGGGTCACGTACTTGAGGCTTTCGTTGCCGCAGAGGTTGGCGGCGCAGTTCTTCCAGGTCGCGTTGGACTCGTGCCACCAGTACTGGGTGTAGCAGGCCGCGGTCGGGCAGTCCGGGGGGCTGGCCGCATTGCAGTTGTTGTGGGTGTTGCAGAACGTGTCGAGCGGGGGCTTGAGTTGACTGCGCGCGGTGTCGCTGGTCCACCACGCGGGCTGGAAGCCGGCCGTGGCGTAGCCGGACTCGCCCGGCCAGTCCTGCCGGCCGGACGTCGCATAGGAGAACCCGGTGTCGATCGACCACGCGGCCCAGCCCAGGACCTTCTCCTCGTACGGCCAGTCCTGCGGGTGTGCGGGGTCCTTCGCCCAGCCGTCCGGATCGAGCCTGCTGTCCAGGAACGGCATACGGTCCGGCTTGAAGGTCGGGTTGGCCGGGTTGTTGAACCAGCCCAGGCCCCAGTTGCCGTTCTTGTCGGCATCCGAGCGGGCGTTCATGCCGGAGTTGTAGTTCCACAGGGCGACGAACCAGTTCTCCGGCCGCAGGGAGTCGTCGTTGTTGACGGTGATCGTCTGCCCCGGGTCATGCACCTCGTTCCACTTGTCGGCGAGGATGTACATGGAGGCGGCGATGTTCACGGTGTAGTCGAGAGCGACGCCGCGCTGCTTGGCCGGGGAGAGCGCGGTCTCGCCGTCCTTCTCGTGTCCGGCCATGCGCATGCCGTCGGTGACCTGCCCCACGCCGTAACCGCAGTCCGACTCGCCCCAGTGGATCGTCCAGAAGGACGCGGGGTCGCCCTCGATGCCCTTGTGGCCGTAGAAGCCGTTGTAGGAGGCGAGCGGGTTGCCCATCTGGCCGGGGATGGACCCCGGCTCGGCCTGCCACAGGTTCGACTCCTGGGCCATCACGCCCAGCAGCACGTTGGCGGGGATACGGCCGCCTCCGGTGAGCGAGGGCCGGGGGAACAGGCCCTGCGGGTCGACCGTGCCCAAACCGCTCTGGGCCCGCCAGCCGCCCTGGGTGATCCAGTTCGCGTGCAGTTCACCCCGTACGGCCATGTCCACGGCCCACTCGACCTGGTTCGCCGTCGGCTGCAGGGCGAGGCTCTTGACGTCGTTGCGGGGGACGGAACACCAGCGGTCGGGGTCCGTGGGCTCGTGCGACACGGTGCCGGCGGTCGGGGTGCGCGGGGCCGCCGAGGCTGCCCGGCCGCCGGTCAGCGCGGGCGAGAACACGCCGTTGCCGCTGCTCCCGGTCGGGGTCGTGGCCGTGACGGTCTGGGTGATCTTCTCGCCGGTGGTGGTGGCGGTGGACGCCACCGTGGTCGGCTGATCGGGGTCCACGGTGTCCGGTGCGGACGCCGTGGCTCCCTCGCCCTCCGGGCCGACGTCGGTCTTGTGGAAGTTCTTGCCCGCGTCCTTGACCCGGGCCAGGCCGGTACGGACACCGGGGGTGAGGACCTGGCCGACGGCGAGACGGCCGAGGGTGGAGATGTCCGTGTCGGCCGGGGCGTCGATACGGGTGACTCCGGTTCCCTCGGTCCTGGGGCTGCCGGTGGGGTGGCCGGTGAGGAACACCCTTCCCCGGTCGCCCTGTTGGAGGTCGAGGTCGCCGAGCTTGCCCGTGGCGACCAGGGAGGGATCTCCGTGGCCGCGCCAGAGCTTCACACTGGCCGTGCTGTCGTCCCCGTGGTCGACGAACGCGACCTGTCCGTCGGCCGTGGGGCGTATGTCGAACGGGGCACCGGCCCCGGTGGCGAGGTTCTTCACCTTGCCGGAGCGGTCGATGTGGACCAGGCTGCGGCCACGTGCGGCCACCGCTCCGTCCTCGACCGGCACCGCGCTGGTCAGCTCACCGGCCAGGGCGGTCGCGGCGACCGTCTTCCCGGACGTGTCGACGGTGACCACGCGCGTCTTCATCTTCGCCGGGTCGTTCATGTCGCGGAAGGCGGTGAACGCGGCTGTGCGCGTGGCTGTGTTGCAGGACGGGTCGAAGTAGGCGAGCGTCGCGGTGAACGGCAGCTTCGTCACCCGGCCGGTGGTGAGGTCGACGACCGCGGTGAACGCACCGCCCTGCATCAGGTCCGGTTTGTTCGTGAACGTGCGGGGCGCGTAGACGGCGGCGACATGGTCGTGGTCGATGGCACAGGCGTTGCCGATCCACGAGTCCGCGGTCAGACCGGGCTCGGCCAGGACGGCGGCGGTCTTCCACTGGTACGCCTTCGCCGAGTCGGCGACGAGGATCTTGAAACCGTCGGTGTCGGCGGCACCCGTGACGGCGCGGTCCGTGGAGGTGTTCCAGCCCTTGCCGAGCTTGTTGCCGGGGTCGGTGACCTGGGCAGGCGGCGTGGGTGCCGAACCGGTGGACGGCGCGGGTGACGGTTTCGGTTCCGCGCCGGCGGCGAGCGCCGGTGCGGCGGACTGTATGAGCCCGGTCAGGACCGCGCAGGCGGCTAGCCCGGCGAGCCCGGCGCGGGCTGGTCTGGACGCTCTCAAGAGTCTTTTCCCTTCCGTTTTCGGGCGTGCGAAAAAGCGCCGCCGCAGCCCGCACGAGGGAAACGGGGCTACGGCGGCGGTCTTGAGGGGGTGGTGGGCGGGGTCCGGGTGCGTTCTTCACACCGGCGTGAGCGGCGGACGGTCACCGGACCGGGGAAGGAGATCCGTCAGATCAGCCGTGCACCAGAGGTGAGCCGAGAAGCTCCTGGGTCACGGGGCCCTTTCCGTCGCCCTCGATGTCGTAGACGATCGTCGAGTCCGACGACCAGAACACCTCGCCGTCGTAGGTCGTCGACGGGGCGGTGCAGGTGTTCGCGGGATCGTTGAGCAACCAGGTGTAGTGGTCGTTGACCAGCTGGGTCAGGTCGCACGTCCTGGAGGTCTCGACGACATCGGGGTTGTCCTTGCCGGGACGCGACTCCAGCCTGGCGGTGATCTTGAAGCTGCTGAAGCGTTTGCTGTTGTCGATGACCTGGTCCTCCAGGATTTCCCAGCTCACGACCGACTTCGCCGTGATCCTGCCGTTGACCACGCTCGCGGTGTTCTCCACGTGGTAGGCGGTGGCCGGCTTGTCTCCCGGGAAGGTCACGCTGAAGTCGGAGCCGGAGGAGGCGGCCGACGCCGGGGTGGCGAGCAGCGCGGCGGCGGCGAGCACGGCGGCACCGAGCCCTGTACCGGTCAGTGTTCTACGCATGAGGTTCCTTTCCGTTGCGGGCGCGATTTCCTCAGCAGTGGACATTGGCCCACTGGTCGCCGACTGCCCTGCTGCCGCTGGGCGATGTGACCCAGCCGCTGACGGTGACGCATTTCCCGCTCATCTTGTTCAGGCTTACCGGGCCCGCGTATTCGTAGTAGTAGTGGTTCTTGTCCGGGTCGGACCGGTTGCCGTCGCTGATGACGACTTCGAGCATGTGCCGCTGCCCGGAATACTTTCTGGCCACGTTGACCGCGCAGTTCGTGCCGCCGTCGGCGCTGGAGTAGTAAAGGTGGATCGTTCCCCAGACACTGCCGTCCGTGTCCTTGATGTTGTAGGTGTCGATCTCGGACCCGGGACATCCATAGGCACCGGCAGGAGCGGCCGATGCCGACGGAGCAGCCACGAGACCGCACGCCGCCGCGGCGGCCAACGAAACAAGGCCCACCAGAATTTTGCGCACTTCGCATTTCCCTTCTTCGGGTTTCCGAGCCCAGGGAATGCCTACGGAATTCCCATAGAATTCCCATGGAATGAATGACGACGGCTCGACTACCGGGCGGCTGCTTCGGCCCTGGCGACGATGCGCGCGGTGTCGGCCTTCACCTGGTCGAGCTCTGCCTGGTGCTGGGCGATGGCGGTCCGCTGGAGCGCGGACTCGGCGTCGAACCAGGTCTTTTCCACGTGGTACTTGTCGCGGCACTCGATGTCGGCCGTCGCCGTGGCGATCTCCGTGTCGGTGACCGTGCCGGGATCGTTGAAGCGCGCGTCGTCGCTGGCGTCCATCGGCTTGGCATAGGTGTAGCCCTTGTCCTTCATGCAGGACGACCACTGGGCGAACACGGCCACCACCTCGGAGGCCTGCTCGGACTGCACGAATGCATCGCCGCTGATCTGCTGCACCAGGGCCGCCTTGGCCGTGGTCGCCGGTACCTGCCCGTCGACCTGGGTGACACACCCGTCCAGCACCGCGGCGTCGGCGCCCGACGTGTCGACCGCACCGGCCTCCATGGCCGAGTCGTAGGCCGTCTGTTCCGCGGCGTCGGGGTGGTAACCGCGCTTCGCGGCGAGGGCCGCGTCGTGGATGCCGTAGCGCCAGTCGGTCAGCGTCTTGCCGCCGATCTCGGGCAGGTCGGGCGACGGCGTCCACGTGGGACTGCCCGCGTCGGCCATGCACTTGTCGAGCAGATCGTCCCGGCTGCCGGCCACCAGACGCGCCTGCGCCTTGGTCGGCAGATACGCCTCGATGGGCAGCTTCCAGCCGGCCGGGTCCGCGGGATTCGCCGGCTGGGCCTGCGCCACCTGTCGCCCCGTCACCGGTGACGGCTGCACGGGCCGGTGCGCGCCGGACCACGCGGCGGAAAGGGCCACGACGCCGACGGCCGCCGCGACCAGGGCCGGGACCGCCACCTTGACGGTCGGTTTCCTCGACTGGGCCATGCGGAATTCCCCCTCTTCCTTTTGCGTCCGCATCAGGACGACGTCCACTGGAACGAGGCGTTGTTGTTGTAGACGTGCGGGAATCGGTCGATGTGCTGGTACGGGGCCATGACGTCCTGGGCGCCCTTGTATCCGCTGTGGAAATACACGCGCGCCCAGTACTTGTAGTGGTCGTTCTCGGCCGACGCCGCGTTGTTCTTGATGTGCTGCCCGGATCCCGGCCAGGGAGCGCTCGCGCCGAGCCTGCAGAAATTGAGCGGGTGGGCGTGTCCGTCACCGGGACGCAGCGCGTCGAAGTCGTAGACGGAGTAACCGACGTTCCGCCAGGAGCCGTTCTCTCCCGAGTTGTAATAGATGTGGAACTTGAAAGTGGAGCTGGAAGGCAACACGCCACAGGCCTGCATGCTCTGCAGGTTGTCCACGTCGTCGGCCATCGCGGCGGGCGCCAGGGCGACCGACAGGAACAGCGCCACTGCCGCGCCGGCCAGTGTTCCCACAGCCTTACGCATACGTCTCCATTCAATCGATTTTCTGCAGCCGTGAGCGTCGGAGGTCCCGAAGAACGGGCAGTCCGATGTGGGTATTACTCGTGATCGCAGAGCAGGCGCCGCGCAGAACTCCCCGACGCGGGCAGAAGACCGAGCTCCTGGGCTTTCGCACCCAGCGCCACGCGCCCTCTGACCTGGAGCAGCTCCATGAGATTCTGAACTCGGCGCTGCACGGTCCGGTGCCCCAGACCCAACTTCCTCGCTACGGCCGCGTCGACCAGCCCCTGATAGAGCAACTCCAGGATCTGCTGGTCCGTCTCCTCGACTTCTGGTGTCGTCGCACGCAAAACTCCCCCTAAAGCAGTAGCTGGTCACGGCTACCTTGTGGAAATTCTATGAATTCCCCATGCCTGGCGACAGTCCCACAAGCCCCACCAAACCAGACACTCGGGCCTAATGGGCCTGACGGTTTTGCGCCACGCAGGATTTCCACGGCTTGCGGAAACCGGAATGCCTGCTTCAAAAGGGCGGGGCGGCGAAGTGCTTCACTCGGAATTAACCCGCCGGCCGGCATGGAAAATGTGCGAGGCGGGCAGGAGATCGCGGGGCGCCGCCGCAACGTAAAGCGTCCCGGCCAGGAGAAAACACCGGCCGGGACGACAACCGCATATCCCGGGCACCGGTCGGCACTCGACAACGGTCCGGGATCCGGAATGGGAAATCGGGCGGGGGCCGGTAGGCTTCCCTCCTGCCGGCCGACCCCCGCCCGGGACTCTCACTCTCGACGGTGTCCGGGCTTCACGGGAAAGCCGAACCCCTTCCGAAAGTGGCCTGTGATGCCGGTCAGGTCATTCCGGCAGGACCCTCGTGACCGCTGACGCGGTCGTACAGCCGCTGGCGCGCCCGGCCGCCGACCCGGCGAATGCCGGCGCGCGTGTGATTGAGCGCCCGGGAGACCTCGGCGACCAGCTGCATGGACTCGGCCATCTGATCGAAGAGACCATCGGTGGACGGAGCCCACGTTCCTTCCGGCGCGTGCTGCTCCCCCACCGACGCGCACTTGGTCAGCAGCTCGCTCATCAGACGGTGGAACTCAGCCACGTCCTCATCGGTGAAGTCGTCAATGGTCAACCGATACATATTCGGCGCAGTCGGCCCGCGCATACGCAAGACTCCTTGGCGGTGGGTGAGGAAAGAACAGACGACGGGGAGCACCTGGTGCATACCCGACCCGCCCGCTGCGGAATTCAGGGCCAGGTCGTGGCCGCAAAGTCCCGTCGTCCGCCCGAAGGGCGGGCGGGACTTTGCGGACACGACCTAGTGCCCCATCCCGGCTCCCCCGTCGACAGGCAGGACCGCGCCGGTGATATAACCGGCATCGTCGGAGGCCAGGAACGCGACGGCCGCGGCGACCTCTTCGGGCCTGGCGAGACGGCCCAGGGGAATCTGGCCGGTCAGGTGGGTGCGCTGCTCTTCTGTGAGGTTTTCACTCATCGCGGTCTCGGTGAGGCCGGGCGCGACCACATTGAAGGTGATCCCGCGAATGCCGAGTTCCCTGGCCATCGAGCGGGCGAATCCGATCAACCCCGCCTTGGAGGCCGCGTAGTTGGCCTGCCCGCTCTCGCCCCGCAGGGCGACAGCCGAGGAGACGAACACGACGCGGCCCTTCCTGGCGCGGAGCATTCCCCGGCTGGCTCGCTTGACGACGCGGAAGGCCCCGGTCAGGTTGGTGTCGACGACCGTGGTGAAATCCTCTTCGGACATGCGCAGCAGAAGCTGGTCCTTGATGATTCCCGCGTTGGCTATCAGGACCTCGACCGGACCGTGCTCCGCCTCGACGTGCTTGAAAGCGACGTCGACCTGGTCGGTGTCGGTGATGTCGCACTGGACCGAGAGCAGACCCTCCGGCGGCTCGCCCGTCCGGTACGTCACGGCGACACGGTCACCGGCTGCCGCCATACGACGTGCGACAGCCAGGCCGATACCGCGACTGCCACCGGTGATCAGGACTGAACGGGACACAGAATGCCTTTCCGGTCTGTTTGCGGTGCGCTCCGGTCGGCCGGTTGGCGACGCCAATCTGGCCAGTACTCGACTGTGACTAAATCGGTTGATCCGTCACTGTAGGTGATGAATGATTGAACATGACAGTTCTCGTGGACTCCGAGACCAGGGGGGAACGTTGCGGTGCGCAGCGTGCACGCGACCGGGGTCGCCCGTCGGCACGTCGGATCGGCCACCGCACGTCGAAGCACGCCCCCTCGCAGTCAAGGACCTCGCGTTCCCGGCAACGCGACCGGTCCGGTGAGTGATCCTTCTGCATCGACGCCGAGGTCACCAGGCTCTGTTTTTTCCGGTTCGGGATTTTCAGGAACAAGGTTTTCCGGTAATTGAGTTGGCGGCCCGGCGGGCGCCACGGGAGAGGTTCTGAGTTGGACAACAAGGAGGCGCTGCAGAGGCTGCTGCGCTGGAAGCGGGCCCAGATAGACCCGGTGGAGCTCGGTTGGCCGCAGCGCAGCGGACGGGGTCGCCGTTCCACAGGTCTGTCGCAGGCACAGGTGGCACAGGTGCTGTACGTCTCCGAGCGCACCTACGCCGACCTTGAGCGCGGTGAAATGCCGTCGCCCACCGCGGAGTTCCTCGACAACGTCGCCGAGGCCCTGCGGATGGAGGAGCGCGAGCGCACCGCCCTGTACGTCTACGCCCTGGGCTACGAGCCGCCCTTCCCCATGGACCCGCTGGCGGGCAGCAGCGTCGCCCCGGCCTGGCAGACGGCGATCGCGCGCGTTTCCGGCCAGCCCTGCTACGCCAATGACGTCGCCTGGAACGTCCTGGCGGCCAACGACGACTTCATACGGATGTTCCCGCAGGCACCGGGCAGGCCCGCACGCCTCCCCGAGCAGAACATGATCCGCTGGATGCTGCTGCGCGAGGACGCCCGCGAGCATCATCTGGTGCAGTGGGAGAAGCGGTGGGCCGAGCCGGTCGCCGCCCAACTGCGCACGGCCGTCGCATCGCACCCCGACAACAAGGACCTCCAGCAACTGGACCAGGAGGTCAATGACGACCCCGTCGCGGGCCCCATCTACCGCAACCACAACATCGCCTACGTCCATCCTGACGGCGACTCACGCCTCATGCGCCATGCGGGCTTTGTCGCCCCGGAGGGCGAGGAGGACCACAGGGACCGCTGCTGTGAGCACCATGAGGTGTCGCAGCTCGGGGTCGTGACGATGTGCGCGGCGCAGCCCTTCGGCTCACCCGGGGCCAGGTTCTTCTTCCTTGTCTTCGAGCCCTCGCAGCGCCCCGTTGCCGCCTGAAGTTCCGTCCGGCAAGAATGCGTCCTCATGACTGATGCAACCCAGCTCCACGAGATCGCGTCCGGCGTGCACATGTGGGCTCCCGACGGCGTGGACACCTGGGGTCTGGCCAACTGCGGCCTGGTCCACTCGGACGGCAAGGCTCTCCTGGTGGACACGCCGTACACTCCCGCCCTCACCGAGGCCTTCCTCGCCGCGGCCCGCCGGGTGACGGGCGGCGCCGTGCCCGACACCGTGGTGGCCACGCACGCCAACGGTGACCACACGTGGGGCAATCAGTGCCTCACCGGCAGCGAGATACTCGCGACGGACGCGGCACTTGAGCACCAGTGCGTGGAGCCGACACCTCAGGAACTGCACGCACTGGTGTGGGACAGCGATCCGGACCAGCCGCTGGGCTGGTACTTCCGCCGCCACTTCGGGAAGTTCGACTTCTCGGGCATACAGGTCCTGCCGCCCACCGCGACGTTCAGCGGTCGCCACGACCTGACGGTCGGCCGGATCCCGGTCGAACTGCACGAGGTCGGTCCCGCCCACACCGTGGGTGACCTGATCGTCCATCTCCCCGAGCAGCGGGTCGTGTTCGCGGGCGACATCGTCTTCGCCGGTGACCATCCCTGTCACTGGGCCGGCCCGCTCGACCAGGTCTCGGCGGCGGGCGAACGCATCCTGGCCTTCGATCCCGAGTGGATCGTGCCGGGCCACGGCCCGCTGATGACGCCCGACGAACTGCGCACGTACATCTCGTACTTGGACGACCTGGCCGACCAGGCTCTCCTGTTGCACGGTCAGGGGAAGACCGCGATCGAGGCGGCCCGCATCCTCATCGACGAGAACCGCTATCCGGGTCTCGGTCTGCCGGAGCGGCTCGCCATCACCCTCTCCACGGAGTTCCGCCACCTCAGCGAGGACCGTTCACGCCCGAGCCTCGTCGAACCGTTCACGCTCGCCGCCCGGATCGCCTGGCGGCGCGCGTCGGACGCGGCGGCGTCCGCCTGATCCTCAACTGGCATACAGGGTTGGACAGTTGGACGTTCTCCGGTGAAGACCGGGCCCACCCCCGTGGAGCCCGGCCTTCACCGGGAGGCTTCGCCACACCCCACGGCCGGCGGCACCCGGACGCCCAGGAACACTCTGGTGTTGGCGGCGCCCGTCGGAAGTACACCCTGGTTGCGGGCGTTCGTCAACTACAGTTAGTCGATAGTCGCCGTTTTCTGTGCTCTTCACACACCAGAGTGGATGACGTGATGATCATGACAAGGATGTGCCGGACGTGACGGACGAAGAGGCGCCCACCTTCGCGCAGCTGCTGGACTACCTGTTCAAGGAGGTCCACCCGGACAACCGGGGCCCCTTCACATACGCCGAGGTCGCCGAGGGCATCCAGGAGGCGTCGGGAAGCGAGGGCCGGGGGCTCACCGCGAGCGCGATCCAGCAACTGCGCACCGGGGCCAAGAAGAACCCCACGCGGCACACCATCAAGGCGCTGGCCGACTTCTTCGGTGTGCCCGCCGGCTACTTCGTCGACGAGGAGGCCGCCCAGCGCACCCGGGCGGAGATCGCCGTCCTCGCCGCCATGCGGGACCAGAACGTCCGCACCGTCGCCCTGCGCGCCAACGGCCTGAGCACGGAGACCCTGCAGATGGTGTCGGCGGTGATCGAGCAGGCCCGGATCCTGGAGGGGCTCCCGGAGAGGAACGCGCCGACCACCCTCAACCTGGACGACTAGCGGCTCCCGGAATCCGGACCCCTGGCCACCTGACCGGAAAGCAGAGTTCCGCCTGGCCGGAAAGCAGAGCTCCGCTTGGACCGGCCCCAGTATTCGCCTAAGCTTTCGATTGATGCGGAGCCGGGCCGTCCGGGTATCGCTGCGGCCGTACGGGGTCACACCCGCGGCGGGCCGTCCCCGAGCGAGTGGTGGCAGGACCGGTCGTGGACCTTGAGCGGCTCCGCAGCGAGTGCGAACAGCGCGTCGAAGCCCTCGGGCTTCCCCACCGCTTCAGCACCCGGGACCTGTGCGACGCCGTGGCGGAGCAGCGCGGCCGGCCGATCGTCCTCAGGCCCCTGAACACGCTGGGCGCGATCGACGCGCCGTGCGGAATCCGGCTGGAGACACCCGACGCCGACCTCCTCTTCTACGAGGAGGGAACGTCCGCCCTGCATCAGAACCACATCCTCGCGCACGAGGTCAGTCACATCATCTGTGATCACCCCGGCAGCCTGGAGCTGGGCGCCGACGCGTTCCACGCCATCGGCTTCAACCCCACCCTCGTCCAGCGCATGAACGGGCGCACCAGCTACTCCACGGACGACGAACGCGAGGCCGAGATGATGGCCACCGTCATCCGGCAGCACATGTACCGCGGACGTGAACTCCCGCCCAGCGAACCCGCGAAGGGCGCCGAGCGCTGGGAGGCCCTGTTCGCCCCGACCGTCAAGAAGGGCCGTCGACACCAGTCATGATCAGTCTCCTGTTCTCCGGCGTGGCCATAGTGCTTCTCCTCACCGCCGGTTACTGGGTCCGGGGGCGGAACGGCCAACGACCGACCGGCACTTGGGCCATGGCCGCACTGCTGGTTTCGTTCGCTCTCGCCTTCGCCTCGTACGTGCCGTTCGTGGAGAGCGCCGTCGAGAGCCTCGTCCCCCACGTCGGCCGGCTGCTCAGCAACTCGTTCACGCTGGCCGCCGCGACCTCCGTCCTCGCGTTCCTGCTGCAGCTCAATCTGGAGCCCGACGAGGCGATAAGGAGCATCCGACTGCGGGTGCTCTTCCTCTGCGCCTCCGTCGCCGGCATGGCGGTACTGTTCGCCGCCGAGCAACTGACCGACAGATCCCCCAAGTTGTACGCCTGCTACGTGTTGATCTACGTCAGCTACCTGGGCGTCACCGCGAAGGACTTCTGCGAACAGACGTGGAGGCAGTCCAAGCGTTCACGGCGCCGGAGCCAGCGCATCGGACTGCGCGTCACCTCCGCCGGCTGTGTCTTCGCGCTGCTGTACTCCGCGTACAAGGTGTTCGGGGCGGTGTCGGTCGGGTTCGGGCTGGGCCTCATTCCGGAGAACGCCCGGTGCTCGACCCCCGTGACGCCCTTCCGCTGTGGGTTCAGCGTGACGGCGCCCGCTCTGGCGGTCCTCCTCATCGCCCTGGGCCTCACCCTCCCCGCGGTCGCCTGGCCCTTCAGCCAGTTCCTGCGACGGCGGTGGGAGACACGGTCGTACGCGGCGCTGGGCCCCCTGTGGCAGGACGTCACCGGCGCGACGCCCGAAGTCGTCCTGGCCGCACCCGAGTTGAACGAGAAGAACGAGAAGGATGCGGACGACTCCGACTTCCTCCTGCACCGTCGCGTGATCGAGATCAACGACGGCGCGCTCGCCCTTCGCCCGCACCGTTCCCCGCGCGTCCAGGAGAGCGCCGAGCGGGGCGTCGCCGCACGGGGCATGGCGGGCACCCCGGAAGGAGACGCGATCGTGGAGGCCGCGGTGCTGCGGGCCGCCGTACACGCGAAGCAGGCCGGGAGCGAGACGCGGGCGGAGGCCGCGCCGCCGGCTCCCGGTGCCTCCTCCCGGGAGGGCAACCTCCGCGCCGAGACCGAGTGGCTGCTTCTCGTCGCCCGCGCCTACGCGCAGGACGGCGTCGCGGGTAGCGTCGCCGACGAACTGACACCCGCAGGAACGGACCCGCAAGCGTGACCGACCCGTTGCAGGACCCCCGGTTCTTCGCCGACCCCTACCCGACCTACGCCCGGCTGCGGAACGCGGCGCCGGTGCAGAAGGTGCCCACCGGCTCAGGAGGGCGCTTCAGCTACCTGGTCACGGGCTACGCGGAGGCCCGGGAGGCGTTCACCGACCCCCGGCTCTCCAAGAACACCGCGCGGTTCTTCGCCGGCCGCCTGTCCAACCGCGACCTCCATCCGGCGGTCTCGCAGAACATGCTGGCCACCGATCCCCCGGAGCACGCGCGGCTACGGGCCCTGGTGACAAAGGCGTTCAGCACCGGAGCCGTGGCAAAGCTGCGCCCCTACATCGCGGGTCTCGTCGACGAACTGCTCGACGCCTGGCCGGAGCACGGACCGGTGGACCTCGTCGCCGGCCTCGCGGTACCGCTGCCGGTCACGGTGATCTGCGAGATGCTGGCGGTGCCCGAAGCCGACCGCGAGCTGGTGCACGCCTGGTCCGGTGAGCTGTTCGCCGCGGGAGATCCCCGGCGGATCGACGTCGCCTCGCAGGCCGTCGGCACGTACATGACGGACCTCGTCGCCGCCCGGCGTGGTTCCCCGGGCGAGAGTCTGCTCGACGATCTCATCGCGGTACGCGACGGCCAGGACCGGCTGACCGAGGACGAACTCGTGTCGCTCGCCGTGCTGTTGCTCGTGGCCGGGCACGAGACCACCACCAACTTCATCGGCAACGCGGCCCTGGCACTGCTCCAACACCCGGAATCCCTGGCCCGGTTGAAGGCCGAGCCGGAGCTGTTCGGCACCGCCCTGGACGAGTTGCTGCGCTTCGACTCGCCGGTCGGGATCGCCACGTTCCGCTACAGCACCGAAGCGCTCACGCTCGGCGGGACCGACATCCCCGCCGGCGTTCCGGTGCTCATCGCGCCCGGCGCCGCCAACCGCGACCCCGCGCGATTCCCCGGCCCGGACCGGCTCGACCTCGACCGCGGTGCCACCGGGCACCTCGCCTTCGGCCACGGCATCCACCGCTGCCTGGGGGCACCGCTCGCGCGGGCGGAGGGCGAACTGGCGCTCCGGGCCGTCTTCGCCCGCTTCCCCGACGTACGGCTGGCACATCCCGTGGAGCAACTGGAGTGGCGGCACACGCGATTGACGCGTGGCCTCACATCCCTGCCGGTCGTCGTGTGACGCGGGCTGTCGCCTGACGTGGCGTCAACTCGCCCTGGCCGGGCCCGAGTTGTCGATGGCGAGGGAGACGGCGAGCGTACCCAGCACCGTGCCCATCGCATAGCGCTGCACCTTGAGCCAGGAGGGGCGGCGTTCGAGGAAGACGGCGATCGCGCCGGCCGCCAGGACGATGGCGAGGTTGACCGCGATGCTGACCACGATCTGGACCGAGCCGAGGACGAGTCCCTGGAGGAGGACGTGCCCCTTGTCCAGGTCGATGAACTGGGGGATGAGCGAGAGGTACATGATGGCGATCTTCGGGTTGAGCAGGTTCGTCATCAGACCCATCGTGAACAGCTTGCGCGGTGAGTCGTGCGGTACGTCCTGCGGGGCGAAGACGGAGACCCCGCCCGGCTTCAGGGCGTTCCAGGCCAGGTAGGCGAGGTACCCGGCGCCCGCGAGCTTCACCGCGAAGTACAGCTCGGGCACGGCGACGAAGAAGACCGACAGGCCCAGGTTCGCGGCGAGCAGGTACACCATGAAGCCGAGTGCCACACCGCCGAGGGAGACCATCCCGGCGCGCCTGCCCTGGGTGATGCTGCGGGAGACGAGATAGATCATGTTCGGGCCGGGGGTGAGCACCATGCCCAGGGCCACCGCCGTCACGCCGAGTATGCCGCTCAGTCCGACCATGAATACCCCTTGTGTTGTCGGTGCGTTGGCCTTCTCAGCCGCCGCTCGGAGCGTATTCCAGGCCAATGCCTCGATGCAATGTGAATATTGCACTCGGTGCAATTCAATGATTGGATGGATGCCCGACCGAGAAGGGCGTGAGCGCGGTGAAGGACTACCAGAGCGTCGCCGACGCCGTGGCCGGGGAGATCAGGGCCGGCACGCTCCGCCCCGGTGACCGGCTCCCCCCGCAGCGCGAGTTCGCGCGGCGGCACGGCATCGCCAACTCCACCGCCACGCGCGTGTACCGGGAACTGGCCC
>NZ_JAWOAI010000174.1:0-18089 GCF_033194735.1 Streptomyces sp. W16 | reverse complement strand
CTGCCGTTCGTCGCGGGCGCGGCGCTGCTCGTCGTGTGCTGCGCGAGCCTGGCCGATGCCGCGACCGACAGCGAGCAGATGATCGAGACCGCACAGCACGCGGCCTGCGTGACGGCTCAGGCAGCGGCCACTTCGGCCGCTCCGGCGGTCCCACCGCGCGGGTTGTGCTGTGCACACGGACACCTGGACGGGCCGGTCCGACACCGCTGATCGACGGGCGTCCCTCCGCCCCGGGGGACGTTCCGCGAAAGTGTGACACTGACACGAGTAAGTGACACACTTTTTTCGCAGACCCACCCCACCCCTCACCGTCCCTCACTGCCCCTCAACAGCGCCGATCACAGCAGCCGTCCGGAATACACCCGTGTTATCGTCGCCCTACTCATCGCCAGGAATCCTGTCGATCAGCCTCGACGACAGGACCGAACTCCCCCGTCGCGCGCACTCCATGAATGGAGCGGTATGTCTGTTCTGGCCCGGCCGGCGGTGGCCGCCTTCGCCGCCAAGACCCTGCAGCGGCTCTCCTTGATGGCCGACCGCCGCCCGAGCGGGCGCGGTTCCGCCGCCTCCTCGCATCAGCGGTTCCCGCAATTCCCGCGCAACACAAGGGAGTTGACGATCCCGACCGCGGTCGCCCCGGCACGCGCCACGGTGTATCTGCCGGCCGGCGAGGGCCCGCCTCCGCCGGTGCACGTGAACTTCCACGGCGGTGGTTACGTCGTGCCGCTGACCGAACTCGACGACCCGCTGTGCCGTTTCCTCGCGGCGGAGGCAGGTGTCGTAGTGGTCAACGTCGACTACGTCGTCGCGCCGCAGCACCCGTTCCCCGCGCCGCCCCGGCAGGCCTTCGAGGTGGTCCGGTGGATCGCGGAGCACGGGGCCGAACAGGGCTGGGACGGCGACCGGCTCACCGTGGGCGGCCAGAGTGCCGGGGGCGGGCTCGCGGCGGCGGTGGCCCGGCAGGCACTGGAGGAGGGCGGCCCCTCGATCGCGCTCCAGGTGCTGCACTATCCGCCGCTGGACCTGGCGACCAGCGCGAAGGACAAGCAGGCCGCCATCGCCAAACCGGTGCTGCGGCCCTGGATGGCCGAGGTCTTCGACACGTCGTACGTCCCGGATCCGAAGGTGCGTGCCGACCGGCTGGTGTCGCCCGCCCATCCCTCGGACACCGCGGACCTCAAGGGCATCGCCCCGGCCATGGTCATCACGGCCGAGTACGACCTCCTCAAGGCGGAGGGCGTCGCCTACGCCGACCGACTGCGGACGGCGGGCTCCCTGGTCGGGCACGTCGAGGTCGCCGGAGCCGACCACGGCTACGACGGCAAGGACGACGAACGGGCCCTGCACACCTACGCCCTGATCGCCCGTCAGCTGCGGGATGCCGTGGGCACCGCCTGAACTCCCCTCGCGGACAACGCGCTTCGCCGACCGCCCCCCCTCGGACGGTCGGCGAAGCACTTGCCACCGGGTCACGCCAACGGCACCGGCTCCGGCGGGGTGAGGCCGAACTTCCCGGCCGCCTCGGTCAGTTCACGCCACACCTTGGGCGCGACGGGAATGCCCTTCGCGCCGCGTCCCTCGGCGACGGCCGCGCTGCGCTCGCCTGGGTAGAAGACGCCCTCGACGCCGTCCGCCGGAGGCAGTTGCTTGAGGGTGGCCAGCGTCGCGTCGACCGCCTCGGTGAAGGCGGCCGGGTCGCCGAAGGCCGCCGGGTCCAGGGCGATGAGCAGCGCGTTCTGGCGGTGCTTGCGGCCCTGCGGGTCGTCCGAGTGAAAGGCGGCGAAGATCGGCGCACCGACCAGCACACTGGTGAGCAGCTCGAAGGCGAGGGACATCCCGGAACCCTTGGCACCGCCCAACGGCAGTGGCATGACGGCCAGTTCGGGATCGGTGGTCGAGGTGCCGTCGGCGGTGGCGGCGGCGCCCTCGGGCAGCGGGGTGCCGCTCGCCTTCGCCTGGCGGATCTTGCCCAGGGCGATGGTCGCGGTCGCCATGTCGAGGAGCAGGGGGGCGTGGGCCTCGGCCGGTACGGCGATGGCGAGCGGGCTGGTCGCCACGGCGGCGCCCTTGACGCCGGTGTAGCCCATGTTGGGCATGCCGGCGACGTAGCCGATGCCGACGAGACCCTGCTCGGCGATCTTCGACACGTAGTAGCCGATGGCGCCGGTGTGGACGGTACGGCGGACCCCGACGGCGGCGACACCGCTGATCCTGGCCCGGGTGACCGCCTCGTCGGCGGCGGCGCTGAGTGCCACCGGGCCGGGGGCGCGGTCGGCGTCCAGGACGGCGGCGGCCGGGGTGGTGGACTCGACCTTCATGTCGGCGTCGGCGTTGGCCACCCCCTTGGCCAGCAGCTCCAGGTAGGCGGGGACGCGGGCGATGCCGTGCGAGTCGACGCCGCGCAGCGCGGCCCACACGAACACGTCGGCGGTGGTGGACGCCTGCTCGGCGTTCAGGCCGCCCTTCTCCAGGAGGGCGGCGGAGAAGGAGCGCAGGTCGTCGGCGGCGACAAGGACCTTGCCCGGCTTGGGCGTTGCGGTGTCGGACATGGTGGCGGGTGCCTTCCTGGTTCAGCGGGTGACGAGCACGTCTACGACGGCGGTGGTGCCCTCGGTCACGGCCTTGAGCGCACGCTCCAGCGCGGGGGCGAGTGCCTCGGGCGCGTCGACGGTCTCGGTGTGCATCCCGAACGGCTCGGCGAACGCGGCGAGTCGGGGCAGCCGGTGCAGATCGGTGCCGAGCCACTCGCCGGTGTCGGCGGCGGCTCCCTCGGGGTAGAACCGGCGGTGGTTGAGGTTCATCGACTTGTAGACGCGGTTGTTGAACACCACGATCAGCAGCGGGAGTTCGTAGGCGTTGGAGGCGTCGTACGACTGGATGACCGGGTTGTAGGTGAACGCGCCGTCCCCGATGGTGAGCACCACCGGGCGTTCCTGGGCGGCGAGTTTGACGCCGAGCGCGACCGCGATGCCCTGGCCGAGGCCGCCCTGGACGTAGAAGTACGAGTCGGGGTCGGCGGTCTGGACATGGCGCTTGACGACGCGGCTGTGGGTGATGGTCTCGTCGACGACGATCCCGCCCTGGCCGTCCAGCAGCTTGCGCAGGGTCGCGGCGACGAGGACCGGGTCGATGCCCTCGGCCTGCGCCGCCTTCGTCTCGGCCGCGGCGATGGCGGCCTGCTCGTCGGCGTGCCGCTGCTCCTGGGCCGCACGGCGTACCGCGACGGCCTCCGTGTCCAGGTCCTTCGCCCGCTTGGCCAACTGGCGCAGGGTGTTGGCGACGTTGCCTTCCAAGTACTTGTCGGCGAACAGGACTTGGTAGACGACGTGCGGGCGCTGCGGCACCTCGTCGATGACGACGATCGTCGCCTTGGAGGGGCGGCGCGACGGCGGATAGAAGGGGGCGCGGCAGTTGACCAGAAGAATCAGGTCCGCCTCGTCCATCCACGGTCCGATGTCGCTGCCGGCGTGCAGCGGGTGGGTGCGCGGGAAGTTGCCGCACACCGCCGAGTCGGGTTCGACGACCGGGATGTTCCACGCCTCGGCGAAGGCGACCAGGGCCTCGAAGCCGCCCGCCTCACGGCCCGCGGTCTCCGTGACGATCACCGGGTTCTTCGCCTCCCGGATCAACTGGGCGACCGGGTCGACCTCTTCGGGCGAGCTGTGCGTGGAGCCCGGCGCCGCGATCGGCTTGGCCTCACGCCCGTCCCACTCCTCCAGCAGGATCTCCAGCGGGACGTTGAGGTACGCCGGTCCCGCCGGGGCCCGCCAGGCCAGTTCCGCCGCCCGGGTCACCATCGTAGGAAGGGTGTGGACGCTGGCGGCCTCGTTCGACCACTTCGTGAAGGGCTGCGCGATCTGGTGCGGGCCGCCCACGATGGACAGGTTGCGGTACCACTGGCCGCCCGGGTCCTGACCGGGACCGTCGCCGTACGTGGTCGACTCCGAGGAGCTGACCACCATCGGGACGCCCGCGAGCAGCGCCCCGTGCACGGCCATCGAACCCTGGAGCAGACCGGGGGCCGCGTGCAGCAGCACGCCCTGCGGCCGGCGCTTGATGAGTCCGTAGCCGGTGGCCATGCCGACGGCGACGGTCTCGTGGGTCAGGTCCAGATACTGCGGGCAGGGCAGTCCGTCGCGGTGGCGGCGGGCCAGGGACTCCCAGACGGGGGCCCACTCGGACCCCGACGAGCAGAAGATGTAGTCGGCGCCGACGGCGTTGAAGGCGGTAACGAGAGCATCGCCGCCGTCGGCGCCCGGGGAGTTGGTGGTGTCGGTCATCTCTCGTGTTTCCTCAGCCCTCGATCGGCCAGTTCAGGACCTCGGAGATTCCGCGGCCCATGATCCATTCAAGCTCCTCGGGCGTGAAGTCCCAGTGCTTGGTGAACTGCTCGATCGTGTCGGTGTACGTGATGCCGTGCCCGAGCAGCCGCGTGATGTCGGTGCCGTAGAAGCAGCGCTGCGGCCCCATCTTGTCGACCATCTCGCGCACGTACTTCTGGATGTTGTTGTTCGGGAACGGCTGCGTGGAGTAGCCCGGGAGCGCCGAGAGCTTCACGTAGATGTTCGGGTGGGCCGCCAGGTCGGCGGTCTCCGAGACCCAGTAGCCGATCGCGTCGTCGACACAGCGGGCCATGATGCCCATGTGGTCGATGATGATCTTCAGCTCGGGGTGCTTGGCGGCGATCTCGCCCAACTCCCGCTTCCAGATGGGCGCGTGGACCATCGTCGGGACGCGCAGTTCCTCGGCGATCGGCCAGTACCAGTCGTTGGTGCCGTCGATCATCCAGTTGCGGTCCTGCGGCCGGTGGAAGGTGAGGCGCGTGCCCTTCACATGCGGGTTCTGCGCGAAGTCCGCCAGCATCGCCTTGCCCTCTTCGGGCTTGTTCTGCGGGATGCGCGCCATGATGCCGAAGCGGTCCGGGTGCGCCTCGCAGGCCTCCAGGGCATAGTCGATACGGTCGCCCTCCCAGGACGGCGGCAGGATGAGGGCCCGGTTGACGCCGGCCTCGTCCATGAGCTCCAGGGCCTCCTCGTACGAGAAGGGGTCCTCGCGGTGTCCGTTGAGGCGGATGCGCTCCCGCGCTCCCGGGACCCAGGGGCGGTCCGGGCTCTCTTCCTTCCAGATGTGGATCTGCGTGTCGACAACGAACATGTCCGGAACTCTTTCTCTCGAAGGTCTTTACGGAAGGAACGCTAGGCGGGCGAAGGGGCCTTGCCGAGCTCTGGGAGTGCAAGCAGTAGTTGCGCGAAACACCGCTGTACGCAGGGCATTCTCAGTTTGCGGACGAGGCGCTGAACACGGCGCCGACGATGTGCTCGGCGATCGCCATGGAGGCGGTGGCGGCCGGCGAGGGCGCGTTGCGTACGGCGGTGATCCGGCCGACCCGATGGATGCGGAAGTCGTCCACGAGCGTGCCGTCGGGGTCCAGTGCCTGCGCCCGGACGCCCGCCCCGCCGCGTACGACGTCGGAGACGCCGACCCCGGGGACGTACAGCTTCGCGTCCTTCATGAAGGCCGACGCGGACAGCGAGCCGCGGTACTCCTTGATGCCGGTCCGCCAGTGCTGGGCGGCCATCCGCCAGGTGCCGGGATATGCGGCGAGCCCGGCGAGGTCCTTCACGGAGAGTCGGCCGAGCTTGTAGCCCTCCCGGGCCAGGGCCAGGACGGCGTTCGGGCCGACCTCGACGCTGCCGTCGACCCGTGGGGTGAAGTGCACGCCGAGGAAGGGGTAACGGGGGTCGGGCACCGGGTAGATGAGCCCGCGCACCAGGTGGGTGCGGTCCGGCTTGAGGAGCATGTACTCGCCCCGGAACGGGATGATCTTCGGTTCCTTCTTGTCCTGCGCGAGCTTGGCCACGGCGTCGGAGTGCAGTCCTGCGCAGAGGATCAGCCGGTCGACCTTGATGCGCTCCTGCCCGGACACGACCTCGATGCCGCCCGGCACATTGGTGATGGAGGTGACCGGGAAACCGAGTCTCACCTCGCCGCCGGAGGCCTCGATGTCCTTGGCGAACTCCCGGGCGATCGCCGGGTAGTCGGTGATCGCGGTGCGCGGGGAGTGCAGGGCCGCGATGCCGCCGACGTGCGGCTCCAGCTCCTTGATCTCCTCCCGGGAGATCTTGCGGAGTTCGGGCACGTGGTTGTTGCGGGCCCGCTCGTAGAGGTTCTCCATCCGGCCCAGTTCGTCCGGCCGTACGGCCACGACGAGCTTGCCGATCTCGTCGTACGGCAGCCCGCGGTCCTGGCAGTACTCGCGCAGGATCGATACGCCGCGTACGCACAGGTCGGCCTTGAGGCTGCCCGGGGCGTAATAGATCCCGGCGTGTACGACGCCGGAGTTGTGGCCGGTCTGGTGGACGGCGACCTCGTGTTCCTTCTCCAGGACCACGACCCGGGTGCCGGGGCGGCGCAGGGCGATCTCGCGGGCGGTGGCCAGGCCCACGATGCCGGCGCCGACGATGCCGATCGTCTCGTCAGCCATCGGCATCCTCCTCTCTCTGTCCTGCTCGCCCGCTCATGCGCCGATGTGGACGGCGACGGTCTTGACCCGGGTGGAGAAGCGCAGGACCTCGTCGCCCTGCTCCTTGTAGCCCGTGCCGGAGTCGTGGAATCCGCCGAAGGGCAGGTGCACGTCCCAGCCGGGGGTGGTCGCGTTGACCGCGATCTGCCCGCACTCGGCGTCGTCCGCGAAGCGGTACGCGGAGGCGAGGTCGCGGGTGAACACGGCCGCGGCGAGCCCGAAGTCGGAGTCGTTCACCGCGTCGACGGCCTGCGCGAAGTCGTCCACGGCGCGGACCGCGAGCACCGGTCCGAAGACCTCCTCGCGCCAGATCGCCGTCTCGGCGGTGACATCGGCGAGCACGGTCGGCTGGACGAAGCAGCCGTACGCGTGGTCGCCGTCGGTGTCCGCCGCACCGCCGGTGAGGACGGTGGCGCCCTGCTCGACGGCGCCCTTGAGATGTGCGAGGACGCTGTCGCGCTGCTTGGGGCTGGACAGCGGGCACAGGGTGGTCGACGGGTCGCTGCCCGGGCCGACCTTCAGCGCCTCGACCTCGGCGACCAGCAGCCGGGTGAACTCCTCGTACACCGGCCGCTCGACGATGACACGGCTCGTGGCGGTGCAGCGCTGTCCGGCCTGGCCGAAGGAGGCGGCCACGACGGTCTTCGCGGCGAACGGCAGGTCGGCGTCCTTGAGGACGACGGAGGCGTTCTTGCCGCCGAGTTCGCCCTGGAAGCGGACGTTGCGGTCGGCGAGGCGGCGGCGGATGCGGTTGCCGACCTCGTTCGAGCCGGTGAAGGTGATGCCGACGATCCGCGGGTCGTCGAGCAGCGCCTCCTCGATCTCGGCGGTGCGGCCCGTCACCACGTTGAGCACACCGGCGGGCAGGCCCGCGTCGTGCAGGGCGCGGGCGAAGTGCAGGCCCGACAACGGTGTCTCGGTGGCCGGCTTGAACACGGCCGCGTTGCCGGTGGCGAGCAACGGGGCGAGCTTGCGGGCCGGGGTGATCAGCGGGTCGTTCCAGGGGCTGATCACGAGGATCACGCCGATCGGCTCGCGCTGGGTGTGCACGCGGGTGTTCGGGCGGGCGTCGTGCAGGAGCGTGCCGTAGCCCTGGCGGGCCAGGCCCGCGTAGTAGTCGAGGAAGTCGGCGGCCTTGAGGGTCTCGCCGCGGGCCTCGGCGCCGGTCTTGCCGTTCTCCGCGGTGACGTCGGCGGCGATCTCGTCGACCCGCTCGCGGATCAGCTTGGCCGCCTCGGTGAAGATCCGGGCCCGTTCGAAGGGGCTGGTGCGCTTCCATACGGCGAAGCCGCGCTCGGCGTGGTCGTAGGCGCGGGTGACGTCCTTGGCGGCGAGGGCGGGGATGCGCGCGAGGGGGGTGCGGACATCGGCGGGGTTGTGCACCTCGATCCACTCGCCGGTCGCCACCCACTCTCCACCGGAGAGGGTTTCCAGGCTTCGCATGAAGATCACTTCCTTCGTCCGCCGCGGTGCGGGTCCGCGGTCTGCACAGTCAGCGGCCACAGTGGGCCGAATGCGACAACACACCATGTGGGGGCGGTGCCACCAGCCCCGCGCAGGCAGGCATTGCTTGCGCCGCGCGCAGGTCGGCGGAGGGTTGTTCCGTGCTGGAATCGGCAGGCCGGACGGCATGTGCCACGCCGCCGGGAGCCGGGGATCCGCTGAGGATCCGATTGAGGATTCGTTGAGGAGAGACACGACATGGCCTACGCAGTCATCGCCCGCTACTTCTGCGCGCCCGCCGACGAGGCCACGGTTCGGGCCGCGTTGCTGAAGGTGCGCGAGCAGACCCGTGCCGAGCCGGGGAACCTGGCGTACGAGGTGCACGCCGAAGCGGATGTGCCGGGGAGTTTCGTGCTGTACGAGCAGTACGCCGACCGGGCCGGTTTCGAGGCGCACAAGGCGGCCGACCACTTCGACGAGCTGATCGTGCAGACGATCTGGCCGCTGCTGACCGACCGCAAGGTGACGTTCGCCGAGGTCCTCTGACGGATCCCGCCGGGAAGCGCGTCGCGGCGCTTCCCGGCTCGTCCGTCCCCGTCAGAACTCGTTGCCCCAGACGTACCGGGCGATCGTCTCCACCAGCTCGATCTTCCGGCGCTGTTCCTCAGTGGTCAGCAGCGGCCTGCTCGCCACGTCGGCGAAGCCCCGGGACGGTGCTACGGCCCCGTCCTCCAGGTCCTTGAACTCGCCGACCGCGTCGAGCCTCGCCATCACCGTGTCGATGTCCTCCAGCGCGGGCACGGTCGCGTCGACGATACCCAGGCAGAAGTCACGGTCCTCGGGCAGGGCCTTGACCAGGGCGAGTTCGGACGGGGTGCCCTGGTCGAAGGGCAGGATCCAGCGGTCGGCGCCGATCGCGCCGTAGAGCTTCTCGGCACGGGCCCAGTCCACCGCGGCGGGGGCGACCGGGCCGGGAGCGAGGCCGATCCGTACGCCCTCGGGGCGCTCGTCCAGTCGTACCGCCAAGGCGTCGACGGCGAGGGCGTCCTCGAAGGAGAGTGCGCCGCCGTCGGCCGGGTCGGTGGCCAACTGGCCCAGGAGAAGGGGGTTGTTGAGCTGGATCAGCCGGACACCCTTGGAGACCAGCGTCTCGATCTCCGCGAGGACGATCTCCGCGAGCGCCTCCCCCAACTCCCGTGCGGAGGAGGGGCCCAGGCCGGGCTGGAAGGTGGTGGCGGCGAGGTACGCGGGCGAGGGCAGCGAGGCCTTCGGGGCGATCACCGTCAGTTCGGTGAGCCGCGCCGCCCAGTCCGCGAGCAGCGGGCCGTTCGCCTTCGGGAGGGACTCCGCGACCCAGCGCACCAGGCCGTCGGCGTCGGTCTCGTCCGTACGCCGGAAGCCTGACACTCCGTCAAGAACCGTGCTGCGGAAGTCCTCTCGGGGGAAGTCGCCGTCGGTGACGACGGTGGAGCGCAGCTTGCGCTGGAGGACGACCGCGTCCTTGACCGCCTGAAGCTCCGCCTCCTTCAGCGCCTCGGGGTCGCCCGCTGCGCGTGCGGCGGTCAGCTCGGCGGGGCGGACCAGGCTGCCCTGGTGGTCGATGCGGTAGTTGAACGTGTCCGCCATGAGTTATGCGTCCTTTCCGGACGAGGACGAGGGCGAGGCCGGCTTGCCCGCGACGCCCCAGGCGGCGAAGTCCAGCTCGTAGCCGAGGGAGGCGAGGACCTCCTCGGCGATCTGCTGGTCCTCGTCGGCGGTGCCGCCGGCGATGCCGAGGCCGCCGATGATCTCGCCGTCCTTCTTGATGGTGAGGCTGCCCTCGGTGGCCATGATCGGCATGGCGGCGCCGGGGAGTTGGGACAGCTGGGAGAAGAAGACGGGCTGGCTCTCCTGCCACTTCTTCAGCATCTTGCCGGGCCGCTGCATGATGGCCGCCGTGTACGCCTTGGCGCGGGCGATGTCCGGGGTGAGCGGGCGGGCGCCGTCCGGGCGGCGGATGGCGATCGGGAAACCGCCGGCGTCCACGACGGCGACGCTCACCGCCTTCCCGATCGACTGGGCGCGCTTGTGGGCGGCGTCGATGATCTCCTCGGCGGCGTCCAGGGTGAGGGTGCTCATGCTGCTTCCTTCGGTGCGGTGAGGGTGCGGCGCAGGTGGGCGACGGCGGCGTTGTACTTGGCGGGCGTCTCCCAGTACATGGAGTGCGGAGCGTCCGGGACGATCTCCAGGTGTGAGCCGGCCAGCAGTTCGTGGGCGCGGGTCACGGTCTTCACGCTGAGCACCGCGTCCTTCTCGCCTGCCAGGAAGGCGACCTTGACGCCCGAGTCCCGGATGTCGTCCAGGGAGGGGCCGTTGGTGTCGAGGTTGCGCAGGTCCTGCATCTTGGCGACGTTGAACGTGCCCATCTGCTGGAAGAGGAAGGTGAGGTCGGCCCGTTCCTGCTGGAAGCCCTTCGTCAACAGGCGGTCGATGACCGGCAGTTTGACGGCCTCGGCGCGGTCGGCGGCGGCCAGTTCCTTCAGCTCGGGGTGGCTGATGCCGCCCAGCGAGTGGCCGAGCACGACGGAGCCGACCCGCTCGGGCCGCAGCAGTCCGGCACGCAGGGCGGCGACGGAGCCGATGGACTGGCCGACGAGCATGGCGTCGGTCAGGTCTTCCTTGTCGAGTACGGCGACGACGTCGCCGGGGAAGTCCTGCCCGTCGAACTCGGGCATAGACGAGTCGGACTTGCCGAAGCCGCGCAGGTCCACGGTGACGACCGTGAACTCCTCGCGCAGCGCGGCCACTTGCTGCCACCAGGCGGCGTGGTGACCGCCGCTGCCGTGCACGAACAGGATCGCCGGACCGCTGCCGTGGCGCTCGTAGTAGATGGAGGTGCCGTCGGAGTCGGCGATGGGCATGGGGGTGAACTCCTGTACGCGCGGGATTAGTTGGGGCGGCGGCCGTGGAAGACGAGCTCGATCATGGTGTGGTCGGGGTCGTGGATGTAGCAGAACTTCGACTGGTTCTCGGGCCGTTCGATCGGCCGGGTGTGCCGGATGCCCAGGTCCGTGATGTGGGCGAGGAACTCGTCCCAGTCGTCGACCTCGACGGCGAAGTGATAGGGCGCCATGCGCTCCATCTCCTCGACCGGCGTGAAGTGGAGGTCGAAGTTGCCGCGGGTCATCAGCACCACACGGGAGTTGGACTTGGGCATGATGCGCTTCATCCCGAAGACCTTCGTGTACCACTCGGCGGTCCGGTCGGGGTCGGTGGTGGGGAAGTTGACGTGGTGGATGTAGCGGGGTGCGCTGCTCATGACGGATTCCCTTCGCTGTGTACGGGGTTGGACAGGACGCCGATGCCGCTGATCTCGATGTCCACGGTGTCCCCGGGTTCGAGTTGGCAGGTGGACTCGGCGCCCATCCACAGCACGTCCCCCGCGTGCATGGTGATGTGCTTGGTGAGCTCGACGATGTGGTCGAACGGGTCGAAGACCATGTCGCCGGTGGCGAACGAGGCACGGACCTCCCCGTTCACACGGAGTGTCGTGGTCTGCGCCAGGGCGTCGACGTCGGTCTCCATCCAGGGACCCATCGGCTTGAACGTGTCGCTGTTCTTGCTGCGCCAGAAGGAGCGGTCCTGGTGCTGCCAGGTGCGGGCGCTGACGTCGTTGCCGATCGTCCATCCGAAGACCGACTTGCGGGCCTCTTCGTACGTGGCGTGCCGGAGCGTACGGCCGATGACGGCGACCAGTTCCGGCTCGGCCTCGAAGCGGCCCTCGACCTCGGCCGGCTTGACGATGGGCGAACGGTGGCCGGTGAGCGCGTTGTTGGCGCGGTAGCCGACCTCGGGGCGGGCGGGGGTCTCGGCGCGGGCGTGCGCGATGTGCCGCGGGTAGTTCATGCCGACCGCGTAGAACACGGGCGGGACGACGACGGGCAGCCACTGGGCGTCGGCGACCGGCACCGTGCCGATGACGGTGGGGTCGCCGTCGAGGGGGGACTCGGACAGCAGCTCGATGTCCTCCTCCCTCACGCGGCCCCAGACCGCCCGGCCGCCGACCGAGACACGGGTGTACCTCACGGCGTCAGCCCGCCAGCTGGTGGGAGACGCGCTTGGTGATCAGGTAGGCGTCGAGGGCCTCGGGGCCGCCCTCTCTGCCGTAACCGCTCTCCTTGACGCCGCCGGAGGGCGCCTCGGCGACGGAGCCGCCGCAGTGGTTGATGGAGAGGATGCCGGCCTCCAGCGCGTCCGAGAGCTTCTCGGCGGTGGCGGCGGACTCGGTGAAGCCGTAGGCGGCGAGGCCGTAGGGCAGGGCATTGGCGACGGCCAGCGTCTCGTCCAGGTCGGTGAAGGGCACGATCGGCGCGAGCGGGCCGAAGGGCTCCTCGTGCAGCAGGGCCGCCTCCGCCGGTACGTCGGTGAGGACGGTCGGGGCGTAGAAGTAGCCGTCGCGCTCCAGGCGTTGGCCGCCGGTGAGCACCTTTGCGCCACGCTCCACGGCATCCGCGACCAGGCTCTCCATGGCCTGCAGTCGGCGCTCGTTGGCCAGCGGGCCCATGGTGGTGTCGGCGTCGAGGCCGTCTCCTACGGTGACCTCCTGAGCGGCCTTGACGAACTCGGCGGTGAACGCGTCGACGATGCTCGCGTGGACGAAGAAGCGGCTCGGCGAAGTGCACACCTGACCGGCGTTGAAGAACTTCGCCTGCGCCGCCTTGCGGGCGGACTTCACCGGGTCGGCGTCGGCACACACGATGACCGGGGCGTGGCCGCCGAGTTCCATCAGTGTGGGCTTCATGACCTCGCCCGCCTGGGCCGCGAGGAGCTTGCCGACCGGTACCGAGCCGGTGAAGGCGACCAGGCGGATCCGCGGCGAGGGGATCAGGTGGGCGGAGACCTCGGCCGGTTCACCGAAGACGAGGTTGAGCACACCGGCCGGGAGTCCGGCGTCGGCGTAGCAGGCCACGAGCGCGGCTGCCGTTGCCGGGGTCTCCTCGGACGCCTTGATGACGATCGAGCAGCCTGCGGAGAGGGCGGAGGAGAGCTTGCGGTTGGGGCCGCCGACGGGGAAGTTCCACGGCACGAACGCGGCCACGGGACCGACGGGTTCGCGGCGGACGGTGAGGACGGTGCCGGGTGCGGACGGGATGATCCGGCCGTAGGCGCGGCGGGCGTCCTCGATGTGCCAGCGCAGGGTGTCGGCGGTGCGCAGGGCCTCGGTGGTGCCCTCGCGAAGCGGCTTGCCCTGTTCCTGGGCCATGATCCGGCCGATCTCGGGGGCGCGCTCGGTGATCAGGTCGGCGGCGGCATGCAGGATCGCGGAGCGCTTGGCTATCGGGGTGGCGCGCCAGGTGCGGAACCCCTCGGTGGCCGCGTCGAGGGCGCGGTCGAGGTCGGCGGTGGTGGCGAGGGGGACTTCGCCGATCACCTTCTCGGTGGCCGGGTTCACGATCGGGGCGGTCCGTCCGGTGCCGCCCTGGCACCACTCGCCCGCGATGTACATGCGGACGGCGGGGTAGCCGTGGTCGGAGGTCATGAGTGGGTGCCCTCTCAGGCTGGAGGAGAGTCAGTTGGCGGGGGCGTCCTGGTCGCGGTTGGAACGCAGTGCCCAGATGTGGTGCGGCGGGGTGGTCTCGTGGACGCGGGTCTCGTAGGTGTCGTCGACCCGGTCCATGTCCGCCGCGTACTCGACGCGGCCTCCGCAGGGGGCGTGGACGAACCGGAAGACGTTCGAGCCGACCGTGTGGCGGCCGAGCTTGCGGGCCTCCCGCCAGCCGCGCTCGATCATGTAGTTGCCGCCCTCGATCACGTCGTCGAAGCCGGGGACCTCGTAGGCGATGTGGTTGACGCCGGCGCGGTCCGGACGGTGGCACAGCAGGATGGTGTGCTGGTCGTCGTCGCCCGGTGCCTGCATGAACACGCCCATCGGTTCGACGATGTCGGTGGGCCGGAAGCCGAGCCGTTCCGTATAGAACGCGACGGCCTCCTCGCGCCCCTCCTTGACGATGTTCAGCGCGACATGGCACATGCGCAGCGGGAAGGCCCGGGTGAGCGGTTCCAGCGCGGTGTTCCAGCGGTCGACGCTGCCCAGCGCGTTGGCGGGGCGCGGGGTGACGTCCGCGTCCTTCGGGCGGGCCAGGGTGAGTCCGACGCCGAAGCCGCTCTCGTCCACGGTGTGGAAGACACCGTCGGCGCTCTCGTGGACCTTGCGGTCCCGGCCGGCGGCGGCGACCAGCCGGGCAAGTTCCTCGGGGGTGTCGACGCCCCAGACCACCTCACGGATCGTCGGCCCGGCCTCCACCGGCGGTGGCAGCAGGGGGCCGGGCACGGTGTCCAGGTGGAGGGTCTGTCCGGTGAGTGTCTCGAAGACCGCGTGTTCCTCGGTGCGCTCCAGCAGGAACAGCCCGAAGTCGCCGAAGAAACGGACACATTCGTCTACGTCGTCGATGCCGTAGGTGACCGATTCGATTCTCTGGATTCCCATGGATGCCTCGTTTTTTTCGCGGGTCGCCCGGCGAGCCTAGGTTTCGGGGCGTGAAGGCCTCAATGGTCCGAGCTCGTCTTAATTCGCAATCGTTTCTTGCAACTACGCGCGGATGGCCGGAATGGGATTCTGTGAGAACCATTCGGCGAGGAAGTCCAGGAACACGCTGACCTTGCGCGGGGTGGCCTGGCCGGGGCCGTAGATCGCGAAGAGCGGACGGTCCGGTACGGCGAGTTCGGGCAGCAGGACCTTGAGGGCGCCGGAGAGGAGGTCGTCGTAGGCGGGCCGCTGTGGGAGCAGGGCGATGCCGCGGCCGTGGACGGCGGCCTTCTGGAGCGCGAGGTAGGAGTTCGACGAGAACGCCACGTTGCGGATCTTGTGCAGGGTGCTCGTGTGTCCGTGGCCGATGCGCCAGACCGGGTCGTTGACGTGGACGAGGCACTCGTGGTGGGCGAGGCCGTTGGGCTCGGTGAGCGGGCCGCCGCGCTCCAGGTACTTCTCGGAGGCGCAGAGCACGAAGGGCAGGGAGGCGATCTTCTTCAGGCGGACGCTGGAGTCGCGGAGGTCCCGGGTGTGGAAGGCCACGTCGAAGCCGCTGTCCAGGAAGTCGTAGGTACGGTCCGACATACCGCCCAGTTCGAAGCGGACGTGGATCTTGGGGTGGGCGGCGGAGAACGCGGCGATCGCGTCCCCGAGGTCCAGGCTGCCTATCCACTTGGGGCAGATGATGCTCAGGGTGCCCTCGGCGCGGTCGTGGATGTGCGAGATGACGGCGTCCTCGGCCTCGATCTCGTCGAGGATGCGGGCCGCGAATTCGGCGTACCTGAGCCCGGGTTCGGTGAGGCTCACCGAGCGGGCGGTGCGGTTGACGAGGCGGACGCCCACCTGTCGCTCCAGCTCGGCGACGTGGCGCGACACGAGCGAGCCCGACGAGCCCAGCTTCTTTGCGGCGCCGCTGAAGCTCCCGGTCTGTGCGACGGTGACGAAGCTGTGCATGAGGAGCAGTCGATCCATGATTCCTCCGGTGGCCCACGTGTGCCAGGGGTGGGCCCCGGCGGCGGTGCCGGTCGTACATAGGGGTCCGGTCAGGTCCGGAATGTCACCATAGCGGCTCTATCAGGACATTCCAGCGACGTGCCGGACGGGCGGCTCGGGACAGTGCGGGACAGGCATCGCTGCCCACGCGGCTCTCTTACTTGGGGCAGTACTGGGGTGCCTTGCTCAGGTTGTCCTTGGTGACCAACAAAAGAGGAATGTTGGCAATCTTGTCAACCTTCTTCTTGGCCAGGAGACCGACCGCGTTCTTGACCGCGGTCCGACCGATCGACATCGCCGAGTTCGCCACGGTCGCGGAGAGGCGGCCGTCCTTGACCGCGGCCAGGCCCTCGTCCGTGCCGTTGGCGGTCACGATCTTCACGTCCTTCTTGCCTGCCGCGTCGAACGCCTTGCGGGCGGCCAGCGCCATGTCCTCCGAGGCGACGAACGCGTACTGCAGGTCCGGGTGGGCCTGGATCATGTTCTCGGCGACGTCCTGCGCCTTCACCGGGTTGAACATGCCTGGCTGGTTCGCGACCACCTTCGCGGTGCTCGGCAGCGCCTTCGTGAAGCCGCCCACCATCAGGTCGGAGGCCGCGCCGGGCGCCCCCGCGATCACGCCGACCTGGACGCTCTTGCCGCCCGCGTCCTGCGCGATCCAGCCCGCGTCCAGGGCGCCGAGCTTGCCCAGGTCGACGACGGCCGCGCCGAGGATGTCGTTGACGTCGCTGGTGGCCACGGACGTCAGGTAGATCGGTATGTTCGCGGCCTTCGCCTTGGCGATGTCGCCCTTCAACGCGTCCACGTTGACCGTCTGCACGATCAGCGCGCTCACACTGCGTGAGGTCATGTCCTCGATGTTGGACAGCTCGGTGGTGGAATTCTGGTGCGAGTTGGCGGTGAAGACCTTGGCGTTCTCCGTCTTCGCCGTCTGCTCGACCGCTTTCTGGAGACAGCTGTGGAACTCGGTGTCACCGCCGTTGACGAATCCGAGGGTGACATCGCCGGAACTCCCGCTGTCGTCACTGTTGCCACAGCCGCTCAGTACGAGAGTGGTACCGGCGAATGCGGCGAGCAGGGCTCTGCGGGAACGGACCGAAATTCTCATGGTGAATCGCCATTCGAGGAGGGAGTGAGCAGGACCGGTCAATGACGTGCGGAACGTGCCTTGTGCATCTCGTTGGCGATGGCCGCGATGAGCAGCACTCCGCCGACGGAGACCGACTGGTAGTTGCTGGAGACCTGGAGCAGGTTCAGCGCGTTGGCGACCACACCGAGGAGCACCACGCCGAGCGCGGTCCCTACGACGGTGCCGTAGCCGCCTGCCAGGGCGGTGCCGCCGATGACGACCGCGGCGACCGCCTGGAGCTGGAGCGAGAGTCCGCCCGTGCCGGGGCTGCTGCCGCTGAGCCGCGAGAGCAGCATCAGGCCGGCCAGTCCGGACAGGGCGCCGGTGACGGCGTAGAGGGAGAGCTTGCGGGCGGTGACGTTGATGCCGCTGAGCCGGGCGACGTGCTCGTTGCCGCCGATGGCGAAGGCGTCGCGACCGAACACCGTGAACCGCATGACCAAGGCGGTCGCCACCAGCACGAGGATCGCCACGACCAGCAGGTACGGCACCCCGAGGATCTTGTTGTTGCCGAGGGCGAACATCTTGGTGCCGATGGAGACGCTGACGCTGTCGAGCACGAGCAGGGCGACGCCGTCCAGGAGAGTCGCCGTGGCCAGGGTCGCGACGAACGGGGCGACGTTGGTGAACGTCACGACCACCCCGTTGACCAGACCGATCAGCGTGGCGAGCACCAGCGTCATGACGACGGTGAACGCGGTGGAGTGGCCGTGCGCCAGCAACTGTGCCCCGACCGCCGTGGTCACGGCGACGTTGCTGCCCATGGAGAAGTCCATGCCGCCCGCGGTCATCAGCAGCGTGAGTCCGGCCGCGATCACGGCGACGACGCTGACCTGACGCAGGATGTTGATCACGTTCGTGTCGGTGGCGAACGAGTCGGTCCGCATCGAGGTGGCCACGATCACGACGATCAGCACAGCGATCAGACCGGTGTGCGGGGCTCCGCGCAGCGCGGCCAACGAGAGCTTGGGGCGCGCCTTCTCGGGCGGTTCGGAGACGCCGGGGGCGTCGGTAAGTGTCTTGACGCTCACTGCGGTTGACCTCCCAGGGCGGTGGCGACGAGTTCGTCGTGGGTGATGGCGTCGATGTCGTGCTCGGCGACCGTGCGACCGGCGCTGACGACGACGACCCGGTCGGCGAGGCGCATGACCTCCTCGGCGGAGGAGGAGGCGAGCAGGACGGCGACACCGCGCGAGGCGAGATCGTCGACGAGGGCGTGGATGTCCGCCATGGCCGCGATGTCGACCCCGTTGGTGGGGTCCTCCAAGAAGCAGGCGACCGGCTCGGTCTGCAGCCACTTGGCGAGCAGCACCTTCTGCTGGTTGCCGCCGGACAGCGCGCCCACCGGCGGGTTGCCGGCGAGCGCGACCACGCCGTAGCTGCGGCGCAACGGGGCGGCGCGGCGGGCGAGTTGGGCTCGACGGTGGGTGCGGCGGCGGGCGAAGCGGTCGCCGGCCAGCATCAGGTTCTCGTCCAGGGAGAGCTCGGGGACA
>NZ_JAWOAI010000173.1:0-18113 GCF_033194735.1 Streptomyces sp. W16 | reverse complement strand
GGCGGCGGTCTCAGCGACGACACCGCGATCCTCACCCCGCAGAAACTGGCCCAGCCCGGCATGCCCGGCTACGGCGCCCCCTCCGACCAGGCCTCCGGACACACCGTCACCAGCGGTATGCCGGTCGTCCCGGGCGCCGGGAACTCGCCGTTCGGCACCGGCACCCACCCCGACGGACCGCTGCCGCACACGCCCCCGAAGCTGCCCGATCCCGGCTCGGCACAGAGCGCGCCCGCCGCCAAGAACGCGGGCAAGAGCGCGGCGAAGAAAAAGAAGAAGGGCCGCAGCAAGCTGGTCCTGCTCTGCGTCGGCGTGATCGTCATCGGGGGCGGCGCCTACTGCGCCGGCCTGCTGATGAACCACACCGACGTGCCCAAGGGCACCACCGTGCTCGGCGTCGACATCGGCGGCGGCACCCGTGACGACGCCGTCAAGAAGCTCGACGACGCGTTCGGCGACCGGGTGAACAAGCCGCTGAAGCTGTCGGTGGGCGGCAAGACCGTCTCCCTCAAGCCGGACCAGGCCGGGCTGCAGTTCGACTTCGCCTCCACCGTCAGCAAGGCCGCCACCAGCGACTACAACCCGGTCTCCGTGATCGGCTCGCTCTTCGGCCAGCACCGGGTCGTCGAGCCCGACATGCCGACCGACGAGGAGAAGCTCCAGGCCGCCCTGGCCACCCTCGGCGGCGGCTCCGGCGCCGGTGCGGTGACCGAGGGCACGATCGAGTTCAAGTCGGGCAAGGCGGTCGCCGTCTACGGCAAGGCGGGCAAGGCCATCGACGCGGCCGGCTCCGTCACGGCCGTGGAGGAGGCGTACCGCACCGAGGTGGAGACCGACACGGCCACCACGGTGACGGTCCCGACCACCACCAAGCAGCCGACGGTCACGAACGCCGAGGTCGACCGCGAGATGAAGGCCTTCGCGGAGCCCGCCATGTCCGGCCTCGCCACGGTCAAGACGGACACCGGCGTCACGCTGCTGCTGAGCCCGAAGAACTCCCTGTGGAAGTTCCTCAAGGTCAAGGCAGTGAACGGCAAGCTCACCGACAGCCCCGACCTGACCGCCCTCAAGGAGCTCTACGGCAGCCTCTTCGACGGCGTCAAGATCACCCGCGCCACCGGCCAGAAGACGGCCGTCACGCCCCAGGAGGTCTACATCGCCCTCCGCGGGGCACTGGTCAGCAAGACCGACCGGGTGGGGATCATCGACACGACCCCCAGCTAGCGCACGCCTGTTGGACCGAGGGGGCATCCGGCACACACGCCGGGTGCCCCCTCGGTCGTACGACGTCCGCCCTGGCCGTAGGAGTCGTAGGAGTCGTAGGACATGACATCTGTCATGCGGCACACCGGACCGCCGACACTGCCGGGAACCGGCCCCCGGCGGTCACGATGGGTGGCATGACGACAACAGCGGCGACCACCGCCACCCCGGTGGTCGGGTTCGACCAGGTGAGCAAGAGCTACGGCAGCGTCCGGGCCGTCGACGGACTGTCGCTCGCGCTGCATCCGGGGGAGACGGTGGCCCTGCTGGGGCCGAACGGGGCCGGCAAGTCCACCACCCTCGATCTGCTGCTCGGCCTCAAGCGTGCCGACAGCGGCACGGTCAGCGTCTTCGGCACCAGCCCCCGCGAGGCGATCGTCGCCGGGCGGGTGGGCGCGATGCTGCAGAGCGGCGGGCTGATGGACGAGGTCACGGTCGGTGAACTGGTCAAGCTGGCCTGCGACTTGCACCCGAAGCCGTACAAGGTCGGCGATGTGATCGCCCGTGCGGGCATCGCCCAGATCGCCGACCGCAAGGTCAACAAGCTCTCCGGCGGCCAGGCGCAGCGCGTCCGCTTCGCCCTCGCGACCGCCGGCGACAGCGATCTGATCGTCCTCGACGAGCCGACCACCGGCATGGACGTCTCCGCCCGGCAGGCCTTCTGGGCCACCATGCGCGAACAGGCCGACCAGGGCCGTACGGTCCTGTTCGCCACCCACTACCTCGAAGAGGCCGACGCCATCGCGGACCGCGTACTGGTCCTGCACCGCGGCCGGCTGCTCGCCGACGGCACCTCCGCCGAGATCAAGGCGAAGGCGGGCGCCCGCAGGGTCGCCTTCGACCTGGACGGCGAGATCGACGAGGCACCGATCCGCGCGCTCCCCTTCCTGACCACCGTGGACATCTCGGGCCAGACGATCCGCATCCAGTCCACCGACGCCGACGCGACCGTCCACGCGCTCTACGGCCTCGGCGTCTACCCCCGCAACCTCGAAGTCGCCGGACTCGGCCTGGAGCAGGCCTTCGTCGCCATCACCACCGCCGAGGAGGCCAAGCAGTCATGAACAGTCTCATCAAGCTGGAACTCACCCGCGCCCTGCGCAACCGCAAGTTCCTGTTCTTCTCGGTGATCTACCCCTCGGTGATCTTCCTGCTCGTCTCCAACCAGACGGGCACCGTCGAGGGCACCGGCCTGAGCATCGCGAAGTACGTGATGGTCTCCATGGCCTCCTTCGGCGCCCTGACCGCCGTCCTGATGGGCAACAGCGAGCGCATCGCGAAGGAGCGCGAGAACGGCTGGGTACGGCAGTTGCGGCTGACCCCGCTGCCCGGGCGCGGCTATGTCCTCGCCAAGACCGCGAGCGCCGCGGTCGTCAGCCTGCCGTCCATCGTGGTCGTGTTCATCGTCGCCGCCGTGCTGAAGGACGTACGGCTGGACGCCTGGCAGTGGCTCGCGCTGACCGGCGCGATCTGGGCCGGCAGCCTCGTCTTCGCGGCGCTCGGGGTGGCCATCGGGTACATGGCGAGCGGGGACGCGGTCCGCCCGATCACGATGATCGTCTACTTCGGCCTGTCCATCCTCGGCGGCCTCTGGTTCCCGTCCTCGACCTTCCCGACCTGGCTGCAGGACATCGCGAAGTGGCTGCCCACGCACGCGTACGCTGCCCTGGGGCAGGCCATCGAGCAGAGCCAGTCGCCCCACGCCAAGGACATCACCCTCCTCGTCGTCTACTTCGCCCTCTTCGCGGGCGGGGCGGCCTGGCTGTACCGGAAGGACACGCTGAAGGCGTGAGCGCGATGACCGAGGACCCGCTGCCGGAAAAGGCCAGGGTGGAGCGGCTGATCCGGATCGGACAGCCGCCCCGCAACCGGAGCGAGATGCTGCGCAAGCTGGTGTGGGTCCTGCCCTGGCTGGTCTTCCTCGGCGCGCCCGTGCAGGACCTGATGGCCGGCCACCACACCACCTCGGCCACGGCGGCCGGCTGGGTGGGCCTGGCGGCCTTCACCGGTACCTACCTGGCAGTCGTCTTCCGCACCATGGGCCGCCCCTACTCCGGCTGGACGGTCGCCGCCCTGGTAGCCGTCCTGTGGGTACTGGCAGTAGCCCTGGCCCTCTCCCTCGGCAACTCCTGGCTCGGCCTCTTCGTCTACGTCTCCGTCTCCTGCGGGGTGACCCTCCCACTCCGCGCCGCGTACTGGACGATCCCACTGACCACCGCGGCGATGATGCTGGCGGGCTGGTTCGTCGACGACCTGGACGAGGCCTGGGGCCTGTTCCTGATCGTGCTGCTGGTGGGCTACTCCATGACGGGCGTACGACAACTCGTGCGCACGACGGTCGAGTTGCGCAAGGCGCGGGCCACGGTCGCCCAACTGGCCGCCAACGAGGAGCGGTTGCGCCTGGCCCGAGACCTGCACGACCTACTGGGCCACTCCCTCTCCCTGATCACACTGAAGAGCGAGTTGGCCGGCCGTATGCTCCCCGACCACCCCGACAAGGCGGCCCAGCAGGTCGCCGACATCGAACAGGTCAGCCGCCAGGCCCTGGTGGACGTCCGCGAGGCGGTCACCGGCTACCGTCGCCCCCGCCTCCCCGGCGAACTCGCGGGCGCCCAGGTCGCGTTGACGGCCGCAGGCGTCACGGCCGACCTCCCCGCCGAACCGGACCTCACCGACGTCCCCGAACACAGCGAGTCCGCCCTCGCCTGGGCCCTGCGCGAGGCGATCACCAACGTCGTACGGCACAGCGGCGCCCAGCGGTGTGTCGTGGAACTGGTCCGGCGCCAGACCCTCGACGGCCCGGTACTCGAACTCTCCGTCGAGGACAACGGCTCGGGCGGCTCGGGCAAGGGCCCCGGCAACGGTCTGAACGGCCTCACCGAGCGCCTGGAGAAGGTCGGCGGCTCCCTGGAGGCGGCCCGCGTCAAACACGGCTTCCGGCTGGTCGCACGGGTGCCCGCCGGCACTCCGGCCGTCCCGGCGGACGTAGGATCCCCCGCATGAGCCGTACGATCAAGGTCCTCCTCGCCGAGGACCAGTCGATGGTCCGCGAGGCACTGGCCGCACTGCTCGGCCTGGAGGACGACATCGAGGTCGTCGCCCAAGTGGCGCGCGGCGACGAGGTGTTGGCGGCGGCCCGGGAACACGCCGTGGACGTGGCCCTCCTCGACATCGAGATGCCGGGCTGCACGGGCATCGAGGCGGCGGCCCAGGTCCACAAGGCGCTGCCCGCGGTCAAGCTGGTAGTCCTCACGACCTTCGGCCGCCCCGGCTATCTGCGCAGCGCGATGGAGGCGGGCGCCGACGCGTTCCTCGTCAAGGACGCCCCGGCGGCCCAACTGGCGGCAGCGGTACGGAAGGTGCTGGAGGGCGAACGGGTCATCGACCCGACCTTGGCGGCAGCGGCCCTGGCGGAGGGTGCCAACCCGTTGACCGACCGCGAGCGCGAGGTCCTGCGGGCAGCGGCGGACGGTTCGACGAACGCCGAGTTGGCCAAGGCTCTTCATTTGTCGCAGGGGACGGTCCGCAACTACTTGTCAACGGCGATCCAGAAGCTGGCAGTACGGAACAGGGCTGAGGCGGTACGGATTGCTAGGGAGAAGGGCTGGTTGTAATCACAGGTTAGGCCGATCACCCTAGGGGCGCGGGGAACTGCGCGACCAGCCACGACGGACCCGCAGACGCATTACTAGTTCAACATCGCCCGAGCCGAATGCGCCTGCCCCCGCACCCGACCAGCAGCAGCCTCATCCACCACAGCCACCACCTCCGCATACGCCTCCAGCTCAGCCGCCCCAGTGAGGTAATCCCCCCGCTGAACCAACAGTTGAGCCCGCTCATACCGCAACCGAGCCGAATGCGAAGGCAACAGCAACGCCAACTCCACGGCCCACAGGGCGACATCCGACCGCTCCGGCCGAGCCGCGGCCCACGCCCGGATGTTGTTCAGGACGCGCGAAACAACCTCCAGCGGCGCCGCAGGCACAAGCATCGAGGGCTGCAGCGCCGCCCCCGTAGCCCCCGCGACCAGCAACTCCGCATCGCCGCCCGACAACACCCGCCCCCCGTCGAACGGATCGGCCAGCACCTGTTCCTCCGCCGGCCCGAACCCCACCACGAAGTGCCCCGGCAACGCGACCCCGTACACCGGAGCCCCCGCCCGCCGCGCGACCTCCATCCACACGACGGACAACAGGATGGGCAGCCCGCGCCGCCGCCGCAGCACCTCGTGCAGCAGCGAGGACCCCAGCCGCTGGTAGTCGCCGGGCGTACCGCGGAACTCGAAGCGGACGCCGAGGAGTTGGTGCAGCGCGTTCGCCCAGGCGGAAGGCGCGCCGGGGCGGTACGGCAACTGCCCCGCCAGCCGGTCCAGTTCGACCTGCGCCGCGTCGATGCCCGCGTCGTCCAGCGCCCCGTCCGCGGTCGCCCCCACCAGCAGGCACAGCGTGGCCAGATCGGGCCGCTCGGACCGCGCCTCCTCGGCGAACCAGGCACGTACGTCCGCCGACCGCTCGGGCGACGGGGGACAGGGAACGGGCATGGCGAACTCGTACCCCCTCACGACGAACCGCCGCGACCGGTGTCAGCGGTCGAGGCCGGCTCGCGATAGTGGTGATAGGCGTGGTGCGCCGCGAACCCCATTCCGGCGTACAGCGCCCGCGCCCCGGCGTTGTCCGTCTCGACCTGCAACCACGCGGCCGACGCCCCCTCCTCCAGCGCCCGCGAGGCCAACGCGGCCATCACGAGCGAGGCCAGCCCCCGCCGCCGTAGCGCCGGATCGACCTCGACGGCGCCGAAACCGGCCCACCGCCCGTCGACGACACACCGCCCGATCGCGGCGGGCTCGGCACCCTCGCCGGGCACCGTCGCGAACCACACCGAAGGTCCGCCGCCCAGCACCTTCAGGGCCACCTCGCTCACCCCCTTGCGCTGATAGCGGGCCAGCCACGCGTCGTCGGCCGCCCTGGACAGGACGACCCCGGCCGGGTCGGCCCGGTCGGCGACCGGGGCCAGGGCCCCGACCCACAGTTCGGCCGTCACCTCACGGGTCCAGCCGCGCCGCTCCAACCCGGCACAGAGCAGCTCCTGCGTGCCCTCGGCGCCGGTCGCGGTCTGGACGTAGGCGGGCAGGCCGCGGTCGCCGTACCACCGTCGTACGGCGGTGAGGGCCTCGTCGAGAGGCAGGCCGGGATCGCCGAGCGGGAGCACGGAGTTGGCGCGGCGGGTGAATCCGGCGGCGGCGCGCAGTTCCCACTCACCGAGCCGCTCGCTCTCCGCGGGCGGCCAGCCGCGTGCGGAGACCTGGGCCAACTCCCGGTAGGTGGCGGAAGGCCCCCGCCGACGAGCCGGAGCGGCCGGTACGACCTTGCCCGCCACCAGCGAGGATTCCGAAATACGGACGGACTCGCCACCCTTCCGTGTGATCGTCACCACACCGCTGTCCCATGATGTGAGAACACCCACCGTGTCGGTGAACTTCTCCGCCGTGTCTTCAGCGTCGCTCAAGCGCCGGACGGAAACTCGTTTACCCACGTCAGCAGCGGTGATGCGGACCTCAAGACGTCCAGCCGCAGAGATTTCCACAGGTCAGTTCACCCCTCCTGTATGGATCACGCCCCGGAACGGAGATACTAGGTGCGGGCATGGACGACGCCGCGCTCCAGCGCGCCTGGCGGCGGAGCCTACGGAGGCCCGCCAGCGCCCTATCGAGGAGGAACGACAGCGTGACCTACGTCATCGCGCAGCCTTGTGTCGACGTCAAGGACAAGGCGTGCATCGAGGAGTGCCCGGTCGACTGCATCTACGAGGGCTCCCGGTCCTTGTACATCCACCCGGACGAATGCGTCGACTGTGGAGCCTGTGAGCCGGTGTGCCCGGTCGAGGCGATCTTCTACGAGGACGACACTCCCGAGGAGTGGAAGGACTACTACAAGGCGAACGTCGAGTTCTTCGACGAGCTCGGCTCCCCGGGCGGTGCCAGCAAGCTGGGCCTGATCGAGCGCGACCACCCCTTCGTCGCCGCGCTGCCGCCGCAGAACCAGTAAGAGCGGCCCGCACAGACGCGCCGCCTCGGTCCCGTACGGCCTGATCACGCCCGATCAGCGCCCTACGGGGCCGAGGCGTTTGCCGTACCGGGCGCACCGGGCGTACCGGCCGCACCGGTCGTACCGAAGAAAGTGAGCGAGTAACCGTGTCCGCAGTCTCCGACCGTCTGCCCACCTTCCCCTGGGACAAGCTGGAGCCGTACAAGAAGACGGCGACGGCACACCCGGGCGGCATCGTCGACCTGTCGGTCGGCACCCCGGTGGACCCGGTCCCCGATCTGATCCAGAAGGCCCTGATCGACGCGGCCGACTCGCCCGGCTACCCCACGGTCTGGGGCACCCCGGCCCTGCGCGACGCGATCACAGGGTGGGTCGAACGCCGCCTCGGCGCCCGTGGCGTCACCCACCGCCACGTCCTCCCCATCGTCGGCTCCAAGGAGCTCGTCGCCTGGCTCCCCACCCAGCTGGGCCTGGGCCCCGGCGACCGGGTCGCCTACCCCCGCCTGGCGTACCCGACGTACGAGGTGGGCGCCCGCCTGGCCCGCGCCGACTACGAGGTCTACGACGACCCGACCACACTGAACCCCGACGGGCTGAAGCTCCTCTGGCTCAACTCGCCCTCCAACCCGACCGGCAGGGTGCTGAGCAAGGACGAGCTGACGAGGGCCGTCGCCTGGGCCCGTGAGCACGACGTCCTCGTCTTCTCCGACGAGTGCTACCTCGAACTGGGCTGGGAGGCCGACCCGGTCTCGGTCCTGCACCCGGACGTCAACGGCGGCTCCTACGACGGCATCGTCGCCGTCCACTCCCTCTCCAAGCGCTCGAACCTCGCCGGCTACCGCGCCGCCTTCCTGGCCGGCGACCCGGCGGTCCTGGCCCCGCTCCTGGAGATCCGCAAGCACGGCGGCATGATGACCTCGGCCCCGACCCAGGCGGCAGTCGTTGCGGCCCTGAGCGACGACACCCACGTCCAGGAACAACGCGACCGCTACAAGGCCCGCCGCACCCTCCTGCGCGAAGCGCTGACCGGTCACGGCTTCCGCATCGAACACAGCGAGGCCAGCCTCTACTTGTGGGCAACACGAGACGAGTCCTGCTGGGACACGGTGGCCCACCTGGCCGACCTGGGCATCTTGGTGGCGCCGGGCGACTTCTACGGCGAGGCGGGCGAGAACTTCGTACGCGTGGCGCTCACGGCAACGGACGAACGAGTCCGGGCAGCTGTAAACAGGCTCAGCTGAAGGTCTTTTGTCCTTAGGGGCGCGGGGCTGTGACATTCTGCGGCTCCGCCGCGTGGGCGCGACCAGCCCCCACCGGCCGTAAGCCGAAAAACAACGCGAAAAAGGGGTCCAGGGAACTCCCTGGACCCCTTCAACTCGCGGCGCGCTCAGCCAAGCGGCAGACCCTTGAGCGGCAACTCCTGAGCCGTGGGCAGCCCACCCTTGGTCACAGCGTCGGTCGGCAGGCCACCACCCGCAGTGGCGGTCTTCGCCGTCTCACCGAGCAGGCCTCCGGCCTGCCCAGCCGTGTCCCCGGCAACATGCTGCGCAGCCGGAGCCACCGTCTTGGCAACCTTCCCGCCGGTCTTGCCTGCGGCCGGCACCGCCTTCTCCAGCGTCTGGCCACCGGACTTGCCGGCGACCCCCGTGACGTTCTGGCTCGCGCCGTCGACCGTGTTGCCGACGCTCGCCCCGTCCAGGGCGGTCAGCGCGCCCAGGTTCGGGGTGGCCGGCAGGGAGGGGGCCGCACTGGCGGAGCCGGCCGCACCGACCCCGGCTGCCGCTCCCGCTGCGACGAGCAGCGCGGCACGGGCGATCCGGCGGGTCAGGGGGAGGGACATGATGCTCCTTGTGTTGATCTCCGGGCTCGGACGCAGTGACTACCGCTCGAAGCGCGCGAAGGTTGCGGAGCGCCAACGTAAAGAGTTGGCAATGCGTCGCATTATCAGCTACGGATAAAAACGGACAAAGAGCGCCCGGCCCGAAAGTCCGCCGAATGCTTGCAGCCCTTTGTTTTCAAGGACTCCAGCGCACCGGAGGGTGACCACGCGAAAACCTGAGCACCCCCGGCCCCGGATGGACCACGCATAACCCCTACGGGTGAGGACCCGTACTACTGCCCGGTGGGCTGCTCGGTCACGATGCGGACCCCGCCCGCGGCCTTCGTGCCGGTCGAGTGCCACGGGTCGTCCGCGCTGCCGGCGGCCCACTCGCGGCCGGCGTACGACACGCGATCGATGTGCAGCGCCGAGGAGTTGGCCACCGCCCAGTGCGCGAGCTGCCAGCCGGTCCTCGTGCTGCCGGACCGCACCGGCAGGGTCACCGTGCTGCTCCCGCCCGTCGCACTCGCGCTCGGAGACGGCGTGGATGCCGTCTTCGTCTTCTTCTTCGACGCGGACGTGCCCTTGGACGTCGAGCCGCCGGTCACCTCCGCGCCGGTCTCCTTCAGCACCTCGCGCCCGAAGTCCCGTACCAGCGCGGCCCGTACGGCGTCCGGGCCGGTGGCGGTCTGTGTGGTGTCCGGGAGGCCCTGGCAGGTCAGCGTGGCGGCCGACTGCCCGGTGAGGGCGGCGGACAGCAGCGTGGCGTCGGGCTCGTGCTTGGCGTACGCCTCCGGGTAACCGCTGCGCTGCACGCGCTGCGCGGCGACGGTGAGCGGGAGCTTCTTGTAGTCGGACACCTTGGCCAGGTGCTCGTAGAAGACGTTCGCCGCGTACGTCGGGTCCATGATCTGCTTCTCGGTGCCCCAGCCCTGTGAGGGCCGCTGCTGGAACAGGCCGAGCGAATCCCGGTCCCCGTGGGTGATGTTGACGAGCTGCGACTCCTGGATCGCGGTCGCGAGCGCGATCGTCACGGCCCGCTCGGGCATACCGCGCCCGGTGCCGACGGCGGCGATCGTCGCCGCGTTCATCGTCTGCTCCTGCGAGAACTCGAACTCCTGGCCGTCGTCCTTCCCGGAGACCACCTTGCAACCGGGTCCGCCCCGGCCGCCGGTGACGTACTGAACGACCAGATAGCCCGCGACCGCGAGCAGCACCACGAAGGCGGCCGAGAACCTGAAGAGGCGACCGCGTCGACGCTTCTTTGGGGTGGGGGACTGCTCAGGCATCCCCACAAGGTAGCGGAGGCTCCTGTTACCGCTGAGCCGGGTGTGGACAAACGGTGGAGACGCCGTTCGCGTTAGGGTCGACGGCATGGCCGATACCCCACTTGACCTCACGCTGGACGCCGCACGGCTCACCGCGCAACTCGTCGACTTCCCCTCGGAGAGCGGCAGCGAGAAGCCCCTCGCGGACGCCGTCGAGACCGCGCTGCGCGCCCTGCCCCACCTGACGGTCGACCGGTACGGCAACAACATCGTCGCGCGCACGAACCTGGGCCGTACGGAACGCGTCATTCTGGCCGGCCACATCGACACCGTCCCGATCGCCGGGAACGTCCCCTCGCGCCTCGACGAGAACGGCGTCCTGTGGGGCTGCGGCACCTGCGACATGAAGTCCGGCGTCGCGGTCCAACTCCGCCTCGCGGCCACGGTCCCGGCCCCCAACCGCGACCTGACTTTCGTCTTCTACGACAACGAGGAGGTCGCCGCTCCTCTCAACGGCCTCAAGCACGTCTCCGAGGCCCATCCCGAGTGGCTGGAGGGCGACTTCGCGGTTCTCCTGGAGCCGACGGACGGTCAGGTCGAGGGCGGCTGTCAGGGCACGCTCAGGGTGTTCCTGAAGTTCAAGGGTGAACGAGCGCACTCCGCGCGCGCGTGGATGGGCTCCAACGCGATCCACGCCGCCTCCAGGGCACTGGCCAAGCTCGCCGCGTACGAGCCCCGCAAGCCCGTCGTGGACGGCCTCCAGTTCCACGAGGGCCTCAACGCGGTGCGTGTGGAAGGGGGAGTGGCCACCAATGTGATCCCCGACGCGTGCACCCTGGTCGTCAACTTCCGCTACGCGCCCGACCGCAGCGAGGCGGAGGCGGAGGCCTTCGTGCGCGAGTACTTCGCCGACTGCGGGGTCGACGAGTTCGTCGTCGACGACCACACAGGAGGAGCCCGCCCCGGGCTCACCCACCCGGCCGCCGCGGCCTTCATGGCGGCCGTCGGTGGCGAGGCCCGCCCCAAGTTCGGCTGGACCGACGTGGCCCGCTTCAGCGCCCTCGGAGTGCCCGCGGTGAACTACGGCCCGGGTGCCCAACTCCTCGCCCACAAGGTGGACGAGAGGGTCGAGGCGGCCCTCGTCCCCGAGGCGGAGCGGCGGCTGCGGGACTGGCTCACCGCCTGACATCCGTATGTCCCCCCTCCGTAACCCGCGTAGACCTACGCTGGAGTACGAAACACCTGCAAGTGGAGGGAGCGCACATGGCTACAGGCAACCCCGAGGGCAAGCAGCAGCCACCGGAGGAGCAGCGCCTGGGACCGGTCCTCCGGCGGCGCGATCAGGTGACCGCGAGCACGACCGACCAGCGTCTCCTGGACGCGGGCGGCCCCTCGGACTGGGTCCACACCGACCCGTGGCGCGTTCTGCGCATCCAGTCGGAGTTCATCGAGGGCTTCGGCACGCTGGCCGAACTGCCGCCCGCGATCAGCGTGTTCGGCTCGGCCCGCACCAAGCCCGACTCACCGGAGTACGAGGCGGGCGTACGGCTCGGACACGCCCTCGTGGAGGCCGGGTGGGCCGTGATCACCGGCGGCGGCCCCGGAGCCATGGAGGCGGCCAACAAGGGCGCCCTGGAGGCCAAGGGCATCTCCGTCGGCCTGGGCATCGAGCTGCCCTTCGAGCAGGGGCTCAACGCCTACGTCGACATCGGGCTGAACTTCCGCTACTTCTTCGTCCGCAAGATGATGTTCGTCAAGTACGCCCAGGGCTTCGTGGTCCTGCCCGGCGGCCTCGGCACCCTCGACGAGCTCTTCGAGGCCCTGACCCTCGTGCAGACCCAGAAGGTCACCCGCTTCCCGATCGTGCTGTTCGGCAGCGAGTACTGGGGCGGCCTGGTCGACTGGCTGAAGAACACGCTGATCGCCCAGGGCAAGGCGTCCGAGAAGGACCTCCTCCTGTTCCACGTCACGGACGACGTGGACGAGGCGGTCGCGCTGGTGTCAAAAGAAGCGGGACGGTAGTGCATAGCCCGTCCGGCGTTTGAGGACGAGGCCGTCCAGGCCGAAGCGGGGGTCTGGGGGCGGCAGCCCCCAGTGATGGGACGGGTAGGGGCGGCGGGGGCGAAAAAACTTACGCCAGCCCCCGCCTCCCCACCGCCGGAGGCCGATGCCCCGCGATCGACGCCACCATGTCCAGCACCTGCCGCGTCTCCGCGACCTCGTGCACCCGGTAGACCTGGGCACCCAGCCACGCCGACACGGCGGTGGTCGCGAGCGTGCCGACCACCCGCTCCTTGACCGGCTTGTCGAGGGTCTCGCCCACGAAGTCCTTGTTGGACAGGGACACCAGCACGGGCCAGCCCGTCCCGACCATCTCGCCGAGCCGCCGGGTCGCCTCCAGGCTGTGCCGGGTGCTCTTCCCGAAGTCGTGCCCGGGGTCGATCAGCACCGACTCCCTGGGCACGCCCAGCTCCACGGCCCGCTCGGCCAGGCCCAGGGTCACGCGCAGGATGTCGGCCATGACGTCGTCGTACGTCACCCGGTGCGGCCGGGTCCGGGGCTCGGCGCCGCCCGCGTGCGTGCACACCAGGCCCACGCCGTACCGCGCGGCCACCTCCGCGAGCCGGGGATCCGCGCCGCCCCACGCGTCGTTCAGGAGATCCGCGCCGGCCTCGCAGACGGCCTCGCCGACCTCGTGCCGCCAGGTGTCGACGCTGATGATCACGTCCGGGAAGCGGCGCCGCACCTCGGCCACGAAACCCACCGTGCGCCGCGCCTCCTCCTCGGCGGTGACCTCCTCGCCGGGGCCGGCCTTGACCCCGCCGATGTCGATGATGGCGGCGCCCTCCGCCACCGCGTGCTCCACGCGCGCGAGGGCGGGCTCGTCACGGAACGTCGCCCCCTGGTCGTAGAAGGAGTCCGGGGTCCGGTTCACGATCGCCATGATCACCGGCTCGTGCGCGTCGAATTCACGCCTGCCCAGCCTGAGCATCCCCTGTGACCTCTCCTAGTACCTACCGGTCTTCAGCCGCCTGTGACCCTAACTGTCAGCGTCGCATGGCACGATCGGACCCTGACACATTCGGCTTCGGCACGTCCGACATCGACGCCCGTGGAGACCTCAGAGATGTTCATGTTCCTGTTCCTGGTCGTCGCGCTCGCCGTCGTGGTCGGCGCCGTGACCCTCTCGGTGATCGGCGGCGGAGAGAACGCCCCGCTGCCCGACGTCGCCCCCGAGCGCCTCGACGACGCGCTGCCCCTGGACCGGCCGGTCGACCAGACCGACGTGGAGACCATCCGCTTCCCGCTCGCCGCGCGGGGCTACCGCATGGCCGAGGTGGACGACGCGCTGAGCCGCATCGGCGCCGAACTCGCCGAGCGCGACGCCCGGATCGCCGACCTGGAGTCCGCGTTGGCGGGCGCGCAGAACCACCGCGTCTCGATCGAGAAGCCCGCGGAAGGCGACCACCAGTGACCGACGCCGTGGCGGGTCCCGACGGTGCCCTGCGCTGCCCCTGGGCGCTGTCCACCGAGGACTACGTCACGTACCACGACGAGGAGTGGGGCCGCCCGGTCCACGGCGACGACGCCCTCTACGAACGGCTCTCCCTGGAGGCCTTCCAGTCGGGCCTCTCCTGGATCACGATCCTGCGCCGCCGCGAGGGATTCCGGGCCGCCTTCGCGGGCTTCAGGATCGCCGAGGTGGCGACCTTCACGGACGCCGACCGCGAACGCCTCCTCGCCGACGCGGGCATCATCCGCAACCGCGCCAAGGTCGACGCGACGATCGCCAACGCGCGCGTGCTGGCCGACTGGGCGCCGGGCGAGCTGGACGAGTTCATCTGGTCCCACGCCCCGACGCCGGGCCCGGCCCCGAAGACACTCGGGGACGTCCCGGCGGTCACGGACGAGTCGACGGCCCTGTCGAAGGCCCTGAAGAAGCGGGGCCTGAGATTCGTCGGGCCGACGACGGCGTACGCCCTGATGCAGGCGTGCGGTCTGGTGGACGACCACCTGGCGGACTGTGTGGCCCGCCGTCCCTGAACCGGCTCAGCGGCCCAGGTACTTCGGCTTCTCTTTGTTGACGAAGGCCTGCACGGCGATCGCGTGGTCCTCCGACGCGCCCGCCCGGGACTGGAGTTCGTCTTCTTTCTCCAGGGTCTCCTCAAGGGTGTGCGTCAGGCCGTAGGCCACCGCCTCCTTGAGCGCCGCGTACGCCACCGTCGGCCCGTCGGCCAGGGCCCGCGCCACCTTCTCGGCCTCGGCGTGCAGCTCGCCCACGGGCACGAGACGGTTGGCGATCCCCAGGTCGTACGCGTCCTGCGCCGTGATCGTGCGCGGGAACAGCAGCAGGTCGGAGGCGCGCCCGGGGCCGACGACCCTGGGCAGCGTCCAGGAGATGCCGGAGTCCGCGGTCAGCGCCACGCCCGCGAAGGACGTGTTGAAGCCGGCGGTGTCCGCCACGACGCGGTAGTCCGCGGCCAGCGCGAGCCCGAAACCGGCCCCCGCCGCGACCCCGTTGACCCCGGCGACCACGGGCTTCGCCATCCCGGCCAGCGCCCGCACGATGGGGTTGTAGTGCTCCTTCACCGTGGTCATGGTGGCCCCGGTCCCGGCCTCCCGGTCGGAGGCCAGCAGGGTGATGTGCTCCTTGAGGTCCTGGCCCACGCAGAAGGCCCGCTCCCCGGCCGCGGTCAGCAGCACGGCCCGTACGGCGTCGTCGTCCGCCGCGGCCTGTACCGCGTCCCGGAGGGCGACTTTGGTCGCGATGTTCAGCGCGTTCATCGCCTCGGGGCGGTTCAGCGTGATCGTCGCGAGTCCGTCGCTCACCTCGTAGAGCACGGTGTCGGCCATGGCGTATCCCCTCGGGTGTCGCGGCTCCGGCGTACCGGTCGGTACGCCGTACGTCCGTAGGACAGCATGGCGGAGATCGCCGTCCACGCACCGGACCGGACGTGTGACCTGCGTCAAAGAATTCCGGGTCGGATTCGGTCGGTGAGGGTCCGCGCGGCGGCGAAGTATCGCAGTCACATCGGCGAATTGAGTGGTTTTGCTCGCGCGCGTTGCCCAAGCGATGCCGACTGATGTTGGTCATCGGGTCCTGAGATGCGGGATAATGGCTTGGAAGCAATGTGTTCGATGCCGGTGACGCGTGTCTCATTAGGGGCCGCGCGTGCCCTCCATGGGGCCGTCGGCGACGATGAGCTGGTTTCAGGAAGGGGAACGAGCATGGCGGCCATGAAGCCGCGGACGGGCGATGGCCCGCTCGAGGTGACCAAGGAGGGGCGGGGCATCGTCATGCGCGTTCCGCTCGAAGGCGGCGGTCGACTCGTCGTCGAGCTGACCCCTGACGAGGCCGACGCGCTTGGCGACGCCCTCAAGAAGGTCGTCGGCTGACGCGGCGGAACGCGACCATACCCCTTCAGCTGCCCCGGCATCCGAGATGGTGCCGGGGTCGCTGCTTTCCCGGAGTCCTACGGCACGTCCAGGGCCTGCGGCCCTTCTAGCGCTTGACCGCGCACAGCAGTCCGTCGCCCACCGGGAGCAGCGACGGCACCAGCTCCGGGATCTCGCGCACGGCCCGCAGCAGGTCGCGCAGCCGCAGTACCTCGGTGGGCTGGGGGCCCGAGTCGACGGTCCGGCCGTTGGCGAAGACGCCCTCGAAGACCACCAGGCCACCCGGACGCAGCAGGCGCAACGATTCAGCGAGATAGTCCAGGAACTCCTGCCGGTCGCCGTCGCAGAACACGAGGTCGTAGCCGGCGTCCGCGAGCCGGGGCAGCACGTCCAGGGCGCGGCCCGGGATGAAGCGGGCCCGGTTGCTGGCGAAGCCGCAGGCGCGGAAGGCCTGGCGGGCGAACTGCTGGTGGTCCGGCTCCTGGTCGACGGTGGTCAGTACCCCGTCCGGCCGCATGCCGTGGAGAAGATGCATCCCGGACACGCCGGTCCCGGTTCCGATCTCCGCCACCGCCTTCGCGTCCACGGTGGCGGCCAGCATCCGCAGCGCGGCGCCCGTGCCGGGCGACACCGAGCGCAGCCCTGCGTCGCGGGCCCGGTCCCGGGCCCAGCGCAGTGCTTCGTCCTCGGCGACATAGGCGTCGGCGAACGCCCAGCTCGTCTGCCGGTTGCCGGTAATGACCCTCTCCTGTCCCCGTGGTTGCCTGGGCGTGACTGTATCCGTTGGTGCCGGGAACCTGCTGATGGGACCGGGCGTTTAGAGGGGGAGGAATGCACTGGGGGACGCGGCCGGAGGGGAGAGCGGGGGATGAGCGTGGATCAGGACGTCGAGCAGCGGCAGGAGCAGGGGCCCGAGCATCGGCTCGTACCGCCGGAAGGTCGGTATGAGCATGTATCAAATTCTCGTAAAACCCCTTATCCGGAGCTAACGGGCGAGGTGGCTATGGTAGGGACTCCACTGGACACCACCAGAGCCGACAGGGGAGGTGCGGCTGTACCTGTGGATCGGGGAGGAGTGCTCCGGCGCTTTCTCGGATCGGCGGGCAGGCCGAAATCCGTGAACGACACCGCTGCTGACCACAGCCACGCCGCTGACCATGCCCAGACCGCGACCTTCTCCACCGACGCGGACGGGCAGGCGTGGACTCCGCCCACCTGGGAGGAGATCGTCAGCACCCACAGCGGCCGTGTGTACCGGCTCGCGTACCGCCTGACGGGGAACCAGCACGACGCCGAGGACCTCACACAGGAGGTCTTCGTCCGGGTCTTCCGTTCCCTGTCGACCTACACGCCCGGCACCTTCGAGGGCTGGCTGCACCGCATCACCACCAACCTCTTCCTGGACATGGTCCGCCGCAAGCAGCGCATCCGTTTCGACGCGCTGGGGGAGGACGCGGCCGAGCGCCTGCCCAGCCGCGAGCCGTCACCCCAGCAGGTCTTCAACGACGCGCACTTCGACGCCGACGTCCAGCAGGCCCTGGACACCCTCGCCCCGGAGTTCCGGGCGGCGGTCGTCCTGTGCGACATCGAGGGCCTCTCCTACGAGGAGATCGCCGCGACCCTGGGCGTCAAGCTCGGCACGGTCCGTTCCCGGATCCACCGTGGCCGCTCCCAGCTCCGCAAGGCCCTCGCGCACCGCTCGCCGGAAGCACGGGCCGAGCGCCGTTCCTTCGTGGCGCGTGTGCCCGCGCTGGGGGGAGGGGGCGCGACCGCGTGAGTGGATCTCGTCCTACGCCTTCGGAGCAGCATCTGGGAGACCGACTTTCCGCCCTGGTGGACGGGGAGCTCGGTCATGAGTCGCGCGATCGCGTACTGGCGCACCTGGCCACCTGTACGAAGTGCAAGGCCGAGGCCGACGCGCAGCGCCGACTGAAGAACGTGTTCGCGGAAATGGCCCCCCCGCCCCCCTCCGAGAGCTTCCTGGCCCGCCTCCAGGGACTCCCCGGGGGAGACGGCGACACGGACGGCGAGGAGCCACCCGGCGGGGGATTCTTCGCCGGGGCCGGCTTCTTCGGCGTGAAAAGAGACGGCCCGCTCGACGCGTTCGAGTTCGGCTACGTCCCCGCGGGCCCGCACGCCGCGACAGCCCTGACCCCTTCGTCCGCACCGGCCCGCGAAGGCTTCCGCATCCATGACGTCAGCCGGCACGACACCGACCGCTCGGCCTCGCGCGGAATGCGGTTCGCGTTCGTCGCCGCCGGCGCGGTGTCACTGGCCGCGATCGCGCTGGGCGGGGTGGCCACGGTCACGCCGGGCGACACA